>JAWXTS010000016.1:0-27376 GCA_044433305.1 Rikenellaceae bacterium
CAATAACAATGGCGGACAGGGCCAAGGTGGCGGCCAAGGCGCAAACCAAAACCGCAATAACAATGGCGGTCAAGGCCAAGGCGGTAACCAAGGTGCAAACCAAAATCGCCCAAGATTTGGCAACAATGCAGGCGGTCAAGGTCAAGGCGGCCAAAACAACAACCAGAATCGTGGCGGCAATAATCAAAACCGCAACAATAATAAAAATAGGCCTAATACTAAACCAGTTGCTAAAGCAGAAATCAGCGACGAGGAAGTACAAAAGCAAATCAAAGATACATTGGCACGCCTTACATCTAAGGGCAACAAGAACAAGAGTGCCAAATATCGCCGTGACAAACGCGACGCTGTATCTATGAAGATGAACGAGGAAATCGAACGTCAAGAAAGCGAAAAGAAAACAATACAAGTAACTGAGTTTGTTACAGTTAGCGAGCTAGCTACTATGATGAATGTAGGTGTCACTGAGGTTATCATGGCCTGCATGAACCTTGGACTTATGGTTTCTATCAACCAACGACTAGATGCCGAGGCTCTAGCTGTTGTAGCAGAGGAGTTTGGATACAAGATAGACTTCGTATCGGTTGAGATTCAAGAGGCTATCGAGGAAGAGGATGTTGACGATTCAGCAGATTTGATTGAGCGTCCTCCTATCGTAACTGTCATGGGTCACGTTGACCACGGTAAAACATCTTTGCTTGATAACATACGTAAGACCAACGTTATCAGCGGCGAGGCTGGAGGTATCACTCAGCACATCGGTGCTTACAGTGTTGAGCTTGACGGTCGTCAGATAACATTCCTAGATACACCGGGTCACGAGGCCTTTACGGCCATGCGTGCTCGTGGTGCCAAGGTCACTGACGTTGCCATCATCATTGTGGCGGCAGACGACAGCATAATGCCTCAAACAAAAGAGGCTATCAACCATGCCATGGCAGCAGGCGTACCTATGGTATTCGCTATCAACAAGATAGATAAACCAGGAGCCAACCCTGACAAGATTCGTGAGGAACTTGCAACCATGGACCTACTAGTTGAGGACTGGGGCGGTAAGTACCAATGTCAGGAAATATCTGCTAAGCAAGGTCTTAACATCGACAAGCTTCTTGAGAAAGTACTTCTTGAGGCTGAGATGCTAGAGCTAAAAGCAAACCCTAAAAAGAACGCTACGGGCGCGGTAATCGAGTCTACACTAGACAAGGGCCGTGGTTACGTATCAACAATATTGGTTCAGAACGGAACACTGAAAGTTGGCGAAGTGCTACTTGCAGGAACCAACACTGGACGTGTAAAAGCTATGTTCAACGAACGCGGTCAGAAGGTTACTTCAGCACCACCATCAACACCAGTATTGGTGCTTGGTCTTAACGGCGCGCCTCAGGCAGGTGACACTTTCAAGGTTATGGAGGATGACCGTTCGGCACGTGAGATTGCAAACAAACGTGAGCAACTTCAACGCATGCAAGGACTTAGAACTCAGAAACATATCACTCTAGACGAGATTGGACGTCGTATCGCTATCGGTAACTTCAAGGAGCTTAACATCATCGTTAAGGGTGACGTGGACGGCTCTATCGAGGCTATGTCAGACTCACTATTGAAGCTATCGAAAGAGGAGGTTGCAGTGAACGTTATACACAAGGCTGTGGGTCAAATCTCAGAGTCAGATGTACTTCTTGCCGCCGCATCGAATGCCGTAATCGTAGGTTTCCAAGTGCGTCCATCGGCTAGTGCTCGCAGAATCGCTGAGCGCGAGGAAATCGAGATTCGCCTATATTCTATTATCTACGACGCTATCAACGAGATCAAAGATGCCATCGAGGGTATGTTGGCTCCGATAATGAAAGAGGAGATAGTATGTTCTGTGGAGGTTATGGAAGTGTTCAAGATTTCGAAAGTCGGAACCATCGCAGGATGTTTGGTTCGTGACGGCAAAATCACTCGTAACACGCCTATCCGCGTAATTCGCGACGGTATCGTTATTCACACGGGCAAGCTAGGCTCACTGAAACGCTTTAAGGATGATGCCAAAGAGGTGGCAAACGGACTTGAGTGCGGTCTTAACATCGAGAGCTTCAACGACATCATCGTAGGTGACATCGTCGAGGGATACGAACAAGTAGAAGTAAAACGCAAATAATGCGCAAACCGCACCACACAGAGTGTGGGACAGATAAAGAACCCCATACTAACAGATGTTAGTATGGGGTTTTGTTCTAATAAACACTAAGTAGCACTCAATACCTAAACAACAAAATAGCCCCGCACCAACAAATGTTGGTACGGGGTTATTTTGTATATATATACTTACAGTCTCTTGCGTAGCTCTTCGCCTGCCTCCTCGAAGCCAGCCTTGCCTAGCAATGCAAACATATTCTTCTTATAAGCCTCAACACCTGGTTGGTCAAATGGGTTAACACCCAACAAGTAACCACTGATACCACATGAACGCTCGAAGAAATATAGAAGGTAACCAACGTTATATGCTGTCATCTCAGGTATCTCGATAGCGATATTTGGAACACCACCGTCAACATGAGCAAGCATAGTACCTAAGCGAGCCATGCGGTTGATGTCGCTAAGGCGGCTGCCGCTAAGGTAGTTCAAGCCATCCAAGTCGTCGTCATCATTCTCCACGCTCAATGTTGAGCTTGGGCTAGCGATGCTAACCACGCTCTCGAACAAGCGACGCTCGCCCTCCTGAATATACTGACCCATAGAGTGCAAATCGGCAGTAAGAGTTACGCTAGCAGGGAAGATACCCTTGCCATCTTTACCCTCGCTCTCACCAAAGAGCTGTTTCCACCACTCACCTATATACTGAACCTTAGGCTCGTAGCTAGCGAAAATCTCGGTTCCATAACCTTTTCTATATAGAGCATTACGTGCTGCGGCATAAACCTGTGCTGGATTCTCCTCAACAGGAACGCTAGAGCAGCAAGCCTTGCGTGCATCGGCCATACCCTGAACAAAAGCTGCAACATCGATACCAGCAACAGCCATAGGAAGAAGACCTACTGGGGTAAGCACAGAGAAGCGACCACCAACATCATCTGGAATAACAAAGCGACGATAGCCCTCTTTGGTTGCAAGTGTATGAAGAGCACCGCGCGAAGCATCAGTAACGGCTACTATGCGCTCGCGAGCACCAGCCTTACCATATCGAGCTTCAATCTCAGCTTTAACAACACGGAAAGCGATAGCTGGCTCGGTTGTAGTACCTGACTTAGAGATAACAACAGTGGCAATGCTATAACCTTTAACGGCATTCATCATCTCAGTATAGTAGTCCTCGCTAAGGTTCTGTCCTGCGAAAAGTACTATTGGTGCGCTACGGCGTTTGTGCAGCAAAGAGAATGTATCTCCAAGAGCATCTAGCACGGCGCGTGCACCAAGGTAAGAACCTCCGATGCCCACCACGATAACCACCTCGGCCAAAGAACCTAGGTGCTTACCACAAGCATTGATAGTTTCGATGTGCTCGGCAGAGATTTGTGATGGAAGGTCTACCCAACCAAGAAAATCATTGCCCACACCTGTTCCGTTTTCTACTGTTTTGTTGCAAGCCACAGACTCCTGAAGTAGGGCTTCAAACTCCGAACGATCAACAAAAGGGAAAATGTTGTCGATATTAATACTTAATGTCTTCATAATAGGTTTTTATATCAGTTGTTTTGCAAGTTCTTTTATTGTTGCAGCAGCAGGTTTCTTTTGGTATAATACTTCATATACCGCATTTGCAATAGGCATATCAACATTATACTTTTGGTTTATCTGCTGTATGCACTCTGAGGCATAATACCCTTCGGCAACCATGGTCATCTCCATCTGTGCTGAGCGTATAGAGTAGCCCTTGCCTATCATCACACCAAAGGTACGGTTGCGACTAAAGGCCGAGTAAGTGGTAACCAACAAATCGCCAAGGTAGGCCGAAGCCAAGATATTACGCTCATAGGGGTAGGTGTTCTCCATAAAGCGCGACATCTCCATGGTGGCATTAGCAATAAGCACAGCGGTAAAGTTGTCTCCATATCGCAGGCCTATGCACATACCAACAGCTATGGCATATATGTTCTTTAGCACGGCGGCATATTCGGCACCATATATATCTGTCGAAGTAGACACCGAGATATACTTACATGTTATCTTCTTAGCTATGGCCGCAGCGTTGTCCTGATCTTTGCATACTACTGTAAGGTAGGATAGACGCTCTAGGGCAACCTCCTCGGCATGGCAAGGACCAACAATAATGCCTAGCTGGTCGAATGGCACATCGTAGTTCTGATTAAAGTACTCTGCAATAGTGATATTGTCCTGCGGCACTATGCCTTTTATTGCTGAGACAATAAACTTATCTTTCATGGGTACCGTAAGCGAGCTAAGGGTGTCCTTGAGGTAAATACTCGGTGTTACAAAAATCAATATATCGCTGTTTTCAACCACATAATTAATATCGGTGGACATATCCAAACACTCGGTTGGAAAGTGTACACTCTGCAAGTAACGAGGATTTGTTTTGTTCTCCTTGATATAGTCAATGTAATCTTGTTTGGCTATATTCCAGTAGACCTTATCTTCGTTTTCGATCAACATTTTAACAATAGCTGTGGCCCAGCTGCCGTATCCTATAACGCCAACTTTTGCACCAGAAGCTATCATAAATTTTTTATTATTCATACCATTAATAGGTTAAGATAACAAATGTACAATTTTTCTGTTAAATTTCCAATAGTTGATTAAACTTTAACTCAGCTAAAAAAATAGTAGGCGAGCATGTAAAAAAGTGATTAATATGTATGTATTATCTTGAATTTGGTGATAAAAATCGAAGTGTTTTTGTATATTTGTGACTTGGTATTGAAATTAACTAATAAAATCATAAAATATAAATAGAAGTGAAAAAAATCAGTAGAGCATTAATCTCAGTTTTTCATAAAGACGGGGGGTTGGATGAAATCGTAAAAGAACTTGCAAAAAATGACGTTGAGATTCTTTCAACAGGTGGCACACTAACTTTTATCGAGAGCCTAGGCGTAAAAGCAACGGCAGTAGAAGACCTTACTGGCTACCCTTCTATTCTTGGTGGCAGAGTAAAAACTCTTCACCCAAACGTGTTCGGAGGTATACTTTCTCGTCGCGAGAACCCAACAGACAAGGAGCAGCTTGACCAATACTCTATCCCTGAGATAGACCTTGTTATCGTTGACCTTTACCCTTTTGAGCAAACCGTAGCAACAACTTCTGACGAGCAGACCATTATCGAGAAGATAGATATAGGTGGCATCTCGCTTATTCGTGCGGCAGCCAAGAACTACAAAGACGTAGTTATCGCAGCCTCAAAAGAGCAATATGCTTCGCTTCTAGAGATTCTTAAGTCTCAACAGGGAGCAACAACAATCGAGCAACGTCGTCACTTTGCTGGCGAGGCCTTCAATGTTAGCTCACACTATGATAGCGCGATATTCAACTACTTCAACCGTAGCGAGAACATACCTGCATTCAAGAGCAGCTACTCTGGCGGCACAACACTTCGCTATGGCGAGAACCCTCACCAAGCGGCCACTTTCTATGGTGATGTAGACAAGATGTTCGAGAAGCTACACGGCAAAGAGATTTCTTACAACAATATGCTAGATATAGACGCAGCGATAAACCTTATCGAGGAGTTTGACGCTGAGCCTACATTTGCCATCCTTAAACACAACAACGCTTGCGGTATCGCAACACGCCCAAGCATACTTGAGGCATGGACATCAGCTCTAGCTTGCGACCCTATCTCAGCTTTTGGTGGTGTACTAATCTGCAATGGCAAGGTTGACAAAGCTACGGCCGAGGAAATAAACAAACTATTCTTCGAGGTTATCCTAGCTCCAGAATACTGTCCAGAGGCACTAGAAGTACTATTCACAAAGAAAAACCGCATCGTGCTTCACCTAAAAGACACTACTCGTTGCAACAAACAATACCGCTCATTGTTGAACGGTGTTGCTGTTCAAGAGCGTGACACCAAAGTGGGCGGCGTAGATAGCGAGATTAAGGTTGTTACAACAACGGCTCCTAGCCAAGAGCAGATTGCAGACCTTATCTTCGCAAACAAGATTGTTAAACAATCTAAGAGCAACGCTATCGTTATAGCTAAAGGTGATACACTAATAGCTAGTGGCGTTGGACAAACCTCTCGCGTAGATGCACTAAACCAAGCAATAGAGAAAGCAGCGAGCTTTGGCTTTGACCTTCAGGGTGCAGCCCTAGCATCAGACGCATTCTTCCCATTTGCTGACTGTGTGGAGATAGCAGCTAAGGCAGGTATCACCTCAGTAATCCAACCTGGTGGCTCGGTAAGAGACCAAGACAGCATCGACTACTGCAATAACAACAACCTGTCAATGGTATTCACAGGACTTCGTCACTTTAAACATTAAAAAACAACACACAATATGGGCCTATTTTCGCTAACACAAGAGCTAGCAATAGACTTGGGCACCGCCAACACCATCGTTATACACAACGGTAAAATAGTTGTTGACCAACCCTCTATTGTAGCCATCAATAATGGCACAGGTAAAATGGTTGCCATGGGTCACCAAGCACGCCAGATGCACGGAAGAACCCACCAAAACATAAGAACTATTCGCCCTCTTAAAGACGGCGTTATTGCTGACTTCGAGGCCGCAGAGATGATGCTTAAAGGCATGATTAAAATGGCCAAAACAGGCAGCCATATATTTAGTCCATCGCTTAAGATGGTTATTTGCATACCTTCGGGTAGCACCAACGTAGAGAAAAAAGCCGTTAAGGACTCAGCCGAGCACGCTGGCGGTCGCGACGTATCTATGATCTATGAGCCTATGGCAGCTGCCTTGGGTACAGGTCTTGACGTGGAGGCTCCAGAGGGCAACATGATTATCGACATAGGCGGTGGCACAACAGAGATAGCTTGTATCTCTCTTGGTGGTATCGTATGTAGCGAGAGTATCAACGTTGCTGGAGACGTGTTCACAGAGGACATACAGACTTACGTTCGACAACAACACAACGTTAAGATTGGTGAGCGCACAGCCGAGGATATCAAGATTGCGGTTGGTGCAGCAGTACCAGAGCTAGAAGATGAGCCAGAGGGTTATTCTATCGTTGGACCTAACATCCTGACAGCCATGCCATCAAATATCACATTGACCTACAACGAGATAGCTTATGCTCTTGAGCGTTCATTGGTGAAGATTGATGCCGCCATAATGAAAGTTTTGGAGGTTGTTCCTTCAGAGCTATATGCTGATATTGCACGCAATGGTATCTACATCGCGGGAGGTGGTGCACTTCTTCGCGGATTGGACAAACGACTAGAGGAGAAGACACGTATTCCGTTCCACATTGCCGAGGATCCACTTCGCGCTGTGGCTCGCGGTACGGGCATAGCTCTTAAAAACTCTGATCGTTTCTCATTCCTTATGAGATAATACATACAAAAAAGATATGTATAGGCTGCTGTGGTTTTTGAAGCGAATATCCGTTTTCGCGCTATTTGTGCTCATAGAGGTAATGGCTCTACGCTATTACTCTTCGAGTTCTGTCTACTCAAAAGCCAAGCTTGTAAGCGCAGCAAATGCAACAGTGGGAACCCTATCACGTAGATTATACGCGGTGGGGTCCTACTTTAATTTGTCACAAGAGAACAAGATTCTCAACCAAGAAGTTGCCACTCTACGCAACCAACTAGACTTGCTGCTTGCCGACACCACAACCGTTCATAGCGACAGTCAGGACTACATCTACCTAGACGCCAAGATTGTCGACAACACGGTATCCAAGCAACACAACTACTTTATTGTGAACAAAGGCATGCGCGATGGAGCACATGAAAACATGGCTGTTATTGCTGGAGACAACATAATTGGCTATGTATTAAAAGTTTCGGAGCGGTTCAGCGTTGCTATATCACTTATAAACACAGACTTTAAGAGTAGTGGCCAGATAAAAGACATAGACTATTTTGGTTCTATATTCTGGGATGGGCTAAACTCTGAGTATATCACCCTTACCGAGATTGCTAAATATGCTCACTTTGAAAAGGGAGACACCGTAGTCACTACGGGCTACTCAACCATCTTCCCCCCCCATGTCAAGATAGGCACCGTAGAGAGCTTTGAGATAGTGAACAACACCTATTATGATATCAAGGTAAAGATAGGCACTAACATGTCAGCCCTCAACAATGTCACTCTGGTAAGCTACATCAATGCTCACGAAAAAGAGGAACTGCTAGAGCAGGTTGAACAAAAATAACAGATCATACAAGCCATGCATAAAACACTGAAATACATACTGTTATTTGTTATAATAACACTTATACAAGTTTGTTTTATAGATCGTCTGGAGGTAAACACTTATGTCCAGCCTTTGATATATGCGTGTTTTATTGTGATGCTCCCACTAGAGCTTGGTCGTATTCAGACCCTGCTGCTGGGCACTTTGACAGGTCTGGTTGTAGATGTTCTTACGGGCACCCCTGGACTCAACACCATTGCCACCACAGCCATAGCCTATGTTCGCCCTGCAATATTATACTATATCGTGGGTCATGACGAGGTTAAAGACGGTGGCGCACCATCATACAGACGCTTTGCCAACAACAAGTTCGTCTTCTATTCACTATACATCTTTTTAATACATAGCATGGTTTATTTCGGTGTCGAGTCGCTGTCGCTAAACATGATAGGATATACCGCAATAAGAATTGGTGTTAGCACCACAATATGTATGTTCACAATATTTCTGGTAGATAGAATGTTTAATTCTAGAGGCACAAACTAAAACAGAAACAATATGGACCAACGCAGAGTCAAAACGCTACAAGTTGTAGTAATACTATTGTTTGTGATTGTTGCTGCACGACTATTCTACATACAAGTCATAGACACGTCCTACAAGATGGACGCCAATAACAACGTGCTTAGGTATGAGGTTCAGTACCCACCCCGCGGAGAGGTATATGACAGAAATGGAGAGTTCCTTGTTCAGAACCGCGAGACCTATGACCTGATGGTTGTACCTCGCGAGGTTAAGGCCTTTGACACTCTAGAGCTATGTCAGATACTAGAGGTAAGCATAGAGAGCATGCGTCGCGAACTTCGCAATGCAAGCTACTACTCACGTATTCGTCCCTCAACCATATTCAAGCAGCTATCCAAAGAGATAAAACTTAAATTTGACGAGAAGACCTTCCCTGGGTTCTATACCGTTTACCGCACCGTTCGCTACTATCCCACAAAGATGGCTGGCAATCTGCTGGGCTATGTGGGTGAGGTCAACCAAACAATCATAGACAGAAACCCTTACTACAAGCGTGGCGACTATATAGGCATGAGCGGCATCGAGCAGTCTTATGAGCAGTACCTACGTGGTGAGAAAGGAGTTAACGTGCGCATGGTAAATGTCCACGGTGTTACCCAAGGCAGCTATGCCGACGGCATGTATGACACTCTGGCTACCCACGGCACATCTATAACATGCACTATTTCTAAGGACTTGCAGGCACTGGCCGAGGAGCTACTAAAGGGCAAGGTAGGCAGCGTTGTTGCCATCGAGCCTCAAACAGGCGAAATACTGGTTATGGCCAGTTCTCCCACCTATGATCCCGACCTATTGATAGGACCTCAACGTGGCAACAACTACATGGACCTGCTGAACGACAAACGTCGTCCACTATTCAATAGGGCCGTTATGGCTAACTATCCTCCAGGTTCTACCTTCAAGGTCGTAAACGGACTTATAGGCATAGAGGAGGGCGTACTTAAAACTACTCAGCAATATTCCTGCTATGGAGGCTACCCTGTTGGTCGTGGAGTAAAATGCCACAGCCACTGGTCTCCCGTGACACTGGAGGAGGCTATACAGACCTCTTGCAACACCTACTTCTGTTATGTCATGCGCGATTTGCTCGAAAATCCAAAATACAACACCTATGCCGAGCGTATAGACAAGTGGGCAGAATATGTGCGTAGCTTTGGCTTTGGACGCAAGCTTGACAGCGACTTCTACGGCGAGCTAAATGGTAACGTGCCTAGCTCGGCATTCTACAATAACGCATATAGGGGTCACTGGAATTCGCTTACTGTGATGTCTCTGGCCATAGGTCAGGGCGAGCTGGGCTGCACACCGCTTCAGATAGCTAACCTTGCAGCCACGGTAGCCAACCGCGGACATTACTACATACCCCACGTTGTCAAGCGCATACACGATCGCGACAGCATAGATGCCCGCTTCTACGAGCCTCACTACACGATGGTTCAACCAGAGCACTTTGACCAACTGGTCGAAGGCATGTACCGCGCGGTGAATGTCCCTGGAGGAACGGCAACCTCGGCAATGCTCGAAGGCTTGGATGTATGCGGCAAGACAGGTACAGCTCAGAACTCTCACGGACGTGACCACTCTACCTTTATGAGCTTTGCACCACGCAACGACCCAAAGATTGCTATTTCGGTATATATAGAAAACGGAGGTTTTGGAGCTACAATAGCGGTGCCTATTGCCAGCCTTATCACCGAGCTTTACCTTACCGACACCATAAAGCGCACAGCATTGCTTGACTATGCTAAGAATCTAACCATAAACTATCCTCACTATGCAAAGACAGAATAGCGGCTCAAGTACCATAGATTGGAGTGTTGTATTTATTTATCTGGCCATGGTAACAATGGGTTGGATAAATATCTATGCCTCGCTCTATGATGACACCAACCTGAGCATATTCGATTTGTCTCTACGTTCGGGCATGCAGTTTATTTGGATAGCTTTCTCGGTGGCTCTAGCCACGGTCATAATGCTGCTTGATTGCAAGTACTTCCATATATTCGCCTATCCCATATATACAATACTGCTGCTGGTGCTCATATCGGTGCTCTTTATGGGGCGCGAGATAAACGGTGCAAAGTCATGGCTGATACTAGGACCCATAGCCCTGCAACCTGCTGAGTTTATGAAGTTTGCCACAGCACTGGTGGTAGCTCGCTACATGAGTTCCTATGGTTTTGATATTAAATCATTAAAGTCGTTACTGGGACTGGGAGTGATATTTATATTGCCTATGGGCATTATCCTCTTGCAGAACGACACGGGTTCGGCATTGGTTTATTTTGCTTTTGCAGCGGTGCTATACCGTGAGGGCATTAGTGGCTGGTGGTATGTGGTGGGAGTGCTGCTCATCGCTACCTTTGTGCTTTCATTTGTATTGCAGCCCATAGTACTAATAATCTTGTTGATTCTTGCATGCACAATATGCGAAGGCGTTTTAAGCCGCAGCTGGAACATGAACACACGCTATCTTGCAGCCTTGGCCATGAGCAGCATTATTATATATGTCGGTTGCTCGATGATGCGACTTGACCCTGCACCAGAAAATATACTGGCCACGGTGACGCTACTATCTCTGCCTCTGGTTGGAGTGTATGCATATAAAATCAACCGTCCTGTAATACTTTTATTTATAGCGTTCTTTGTTGTGGCCTATGGTGTTGTTCTGGCCTCAGACTATGTCTTTGACAATATGCTACAAGTGCATCAACAAAAACGCATACTCAACCTGCTGGGGCTAGAGTCTGACCCTCGCGGCTGGGGCTATAATGTCAATCAATCCAAGATAGCCATAGGTTCTGGCGGACTGCTGGGCAAGGGCTTCTTGCAGGGCACACAAACCAAGTTCAACTTTGTCCCCGAGCAAAGCACCGACTTTATATTCTGTACCGTAGGTGAGGAATGGGGATTCATCGGCTCGCTAGTGGTGCTGGCCTTGTTTGCTGTGCTTATTATAAAGCTGATGATTATGGGCGAGCGTCAACGCGAACCCTTTGGACGCATCTACTGTTATAGCGTGGCTGCCATATTCAGTATGCACGTGCTTATAAACATAGGCATGACAATAGGTCTGCTGCCCGTGATAGGCATACCCCTGCCCTTCTTTAGTTATGGAGGTTCGTCCATGATTTCGTTTACAGTACTATTATTCGTGGCACTAAGGCTTGATGCCGCAAAACTTGGTCACGACTAGATGTTGTAAACAAAATAAAAATTCATATCTTTACCGACATTAAAACACCGAAACTATGACCACCGATATCCATAAAGGCTTAACGAGTACACAAGTCGAGCAGTCTCGCAAGGAGCATGGCAACAACATACTGACCCCCGCAAAACGAAAATCAGCGTTCAAACTATTCATCGAAAAGTTTAATGACCCATTGATTAAGGTTCTGATGCTGGCGGCCCTTCTTTCCCTTGGCATATCATTTATACACAACGAATTTGCCGAGACCATAGGCATATTCTGTGCTATTATGCTGGCTACGGGTGTGGCTTTCTGGTTCGAATATGACGCCATGAAACGCTTTGACATGCTTAGCACGGTGGATGATTTGGGAGATATAAAAGTCAGACGAGATGGCGTGGTGAAGATGGTTGCACGCAAGGACATAGTTGTTGGCGATGTGGTTATTCTGGAGGCTGGCGACGAGATTCCAGCCGATGGCACATTACTCCAAGCCGTATCCCTTATTGTTAATGAGTCGAGCCTAACGGGCGAATTGCAAGCAACAAAAACCACCGACAAGGCACACTTTGATAGTGATGCTACTTATAGCTCGGACTGCCTTTTGCGTAGTACATCGATAATTGAGGGTCATGCCATAATGGTTGTTACGGCTGTTGGCGACAGCACCGAGTTTGGCAAGGTTGCTCGCCAATCAACAATAGAAGGTGGGGAGCAAACACCACTAAGCATTCAGCTTTCAAGACTTTCGGCCCTTGTCAGCCAGTTTGGAGCAGCGGCGGCGGCCCTTATCTTCGTAATACTTTTGGTCAAGGGCTTTATCTGGGGAGGGCTAGCCAGTGCCCCTATGCTTGATATTGCAGATAGCGTATTAAAATACTTCATGGTATCGGTAACTCTTATCGTTGTTGCCGTTCCCGAAGGCCTGCCTATGAGCGTAACTTTGGCTCTGGCAATAAACATGAAACGCATGCTCAAAGGAGGCACCTTAGTAAGACGTATGCACGCCTGCGAAACTATGGGTGCAGTGACAGTAATATGTACTGACAAAACAGGTACTCTGACTCAGAACATCATGAAGGTCAGCAAGAGTGAACTCTCTAAAGACGTAGACCAAGACACCATAAATGAAAGTGTTGCAGCCAACACAACAGCCTTCATTGACAGCGGCAAAGTTATAGGCAACCCCACCGAGGGAGCACTACTACTATGGCTAGAGGGTAAGGGCATGGATTATGAGACCCTCAGAGACAAGGCCGAGATTATAGACCAGCTTACTTTCTCGACAGAGCGCAAGTATATGGCTACTCTAGTGAAATCATTCTGTGGCTCAGCGAGGCTCTACATCAAGGGAGCACCAGAGATAATAATGTCTTTCTGCGATATGGATGCAGAGCAAAAGGCAGCATACAACGGGCACCTTCAAGAATACCAGAATGCAGCCATGAGAACCATAGCCATGGCTTATATTGACGGTGACGACAACAGCCATGCAAGCTGCAAGCAGATTATAGAGCAGGGAGGACTTAAGTTCATAGGCATCGTAGGCATCTCGGACCCTATACGCGAGGACGTGCCCGAGGCGATGGCTCGATGTAGCAACGCAGGCATTAGCGTTAAGATAATCACGGGAGACACTCCAGCCACAGCACGCGAAATTGCTCGCCAAGCAGGCCTATGGAACGACAGCACCGACGGCCCAGCGAATCAGATTACAGGAGTCGAGTTTGCAGAGATGAGCGACCAAGAGCTTTTGGAGAGGATAGACAATCTGAAAATCATGGCTCGCGCACGACCTCTAGACAAGCAACGACTAGTGAGACTACTACAAAGCAAGGGCGAGGTTGTGGCTGTTACGGGTGACGGTACCAACGACGCTCCAGCCCTGAACTTTGCACAGGTGGGACTGGCCATGGGTTCGGGAACATCGGTGGCTAAGGAAGCTGGCGACATAACGCTTTTGGACGACTCGTTCGCCACCATAGCAACAGCCGTAATGTGGGGACGTTCGCTCTACAATAATATCCAACGATTTATAATGTTCCAGCTGACAATCAATGTTGTGGCTGTGGCAATACTTGTCATAGGTTCTATCTTTGGGCACGATTTGCCACTGACCGTAACTCAGATGTTGTGGGTGAATATCATCATGGATACTTTTGCGGCTATGGCTCTAGCATCGCTGCCCCCAGACAAGAACGTCATGAAGAAAAAACCACGCAAGAACACAGACTTCATTATAACAAAAGCCATAGCTACCAACATCTTGGTGACATCGTGCTTTATTGTGGGTGTGCTCTTTGGTATGCTTGTGGCCTTTGGCGTAGATGCCAGCGTATATCAGCTGACTTTGCTATTCACAACCTTCGTGATGATGCAGTTTTGGAATATGTTCAATGCAGCCGAATATGGAATAGTATCTCTTAGAGAGTGGTCTCCACTAAGGAGCAAACCTTTCCTTGGCATATTGTCACTGATATTTGCAGGGCAGGTTCTAATAGTAAGCTATGGCTCTGAGGTATTCAGAACATCACCTCTTAGCATCAGAGACTGGGCTATAATTATCATCGCCTCGTCGAGCGTATTTATCTTTGGACGCATAGTCCGCCATTTTAGAATGGTACGATAATTGATTTTCTTGCACCAAAAAATCATGGTGCAAAAAGACAAATTTATAGGAACGTGGAGGCTAGAAAGCTGGTTGGAGAGCGACAACCATGGCAATATGTTTTGCCCTCTGAAAGAAGATATATCTGGATTTCTGACCTTCTCGCCAAAGAACTATACGGTGGTAATATCGGGCATAGAACCTGAGCTATTCAAAACTCTGTCGGACAGAAATTCGTTTGACCACAAACATCGCTCAGACCTATTCTGCACCATACTATTTCATCATGGCGAATATATCTTCAGCCATCACGAGCTTATCTATAAGATACAATGCTCGAACCACCACCTATGGAAAGGCTCGCACTTCCACCGCTACTTTAAGCTCATAGAGCAGAACCGATTACAGACCTCTACCCCACCCGTAATGAAGGATGGGGCAAAGTATATATCTAACCTGATGTGGATAAGAGACTAATGTCTCTCTTTGATATGTCCATTCTGGTAGGCATAGACTAGCTTCTCTAGCTCGTCTATTTGGCCTTTCAGCTCGCGACCTATGTCGGTGTCACGAACCATCATACGCCTAGTCTTGAACTCTAGCACCGAGCGCGTAGAGATAATATCTACCCCCTCGTCTATGGCATTTTGTCTCGACTCGAAAGGCTCGTGCTGCACAAGCAACAACCCATGTGAGTTGTAGATTAGAGTGTAGCCCGCAATGCCCGTGGTGCTCTGGTAGGCCTTTGAGAAACCGCCATCTATAACCAACATCTTACCCTCGGCGCGCATGGGGTTCTCGCCCTTTACGGTCTGCACAGGAATATGGCCATTGATAATATGTGAGCAGGCACTATCCAGCCCAAACTCCTCGAGTATCATATTACAAGTATCGAAGCTATCGCGCATAATAAAGTAGCTGCCCGAGATTTCCTTGTGTGTCGATTTGTCCTCAACAAAGTAACGCTCAAAGGTGGTCATCCTGTCTTTATTGAATGCTGGCGAGTCACTGCCACACCACAAATACCACATATAGTCGCATGCAAACTCGCGCTCAGCACTGCCCTTAGGGGCAAAGTAGGCCTGACGCACAAGGTAGTCAATCTTATCAAGCAATGCCCTGCCACTATACTGCTGCCCACCTATGCTCACCTGCTTGAACGAGCCATCGGGGTTTAGTGGTATGGCTGCATGATATAACAAATTAGAGTTATGCACAAGGTACAAAGAACCCTTGGAGTATAGACACTTCATGTGCGTACGCATCTTGTCGCTACTTGCGAACGAATGTTGCAGCTTATCCATCAAGTCATGCTCCTGAGGGGTCAACTTATAAGGGTCCTCAGGGTCGACAGTAGGGAATACCCCTGTGCGAAGGTTATAGATCTTGCCGTCTAGCTCTATGGTGGCCTTGTCAAAATCTATACGGTGTAACAACTTACGATCT
This sequence comes from Rikenellaceae bacterium, assembly GCA_044433305.1. Classification (GTDB taxonomy): domain Bacteria; phylum Bacteroidota; class Bacteroidia; order Bacteroidales; family Rikenellaceae; genus JAWXTS01. Next base: position 16,101 of record JAWXTS010000016.1, read on the forward strand.
TGCATTCCATACTCGCTATATTTATCTATCAGCTGAGCCTCAAGCTTGAACTGGATGATAGCTATGGCCTTGTGCATCTGAGACAAGAGAAGGCTTGTGCGCTGGTCTATATTCTCCCTGCCATCCATTCGTGGCATAAAAATCTGGCAATCGTCATTACCGTATGTATCTATGGCAAAGGTGGCCAAAGGCAGTAGATTAATGCCATAGCCCTCTTCGAGAGTGGCCATATTAGCATAGCGCAACGATATGCGAATGACATTAGCTATGCTGGCCTTGCAGCCCGAGGCAGCACCCATCCACAGCAAGTCGTGGTTGCCCCACTGAATATCCAGATTGTGATAGTCGCAGAGCATATCCATAATCTGGTGTGCCCCTGGACCTCTGTCGTAGATGTCTCCTACGATATGTAGCGAATCTATGGTCAGCTGCTGAATAAGGTTGGACATGGCTACGATAAAATTGTCGGCACGCCCCGTAGAGATTATCGTGTTGATAATAACATTGAAGTAGTCGTACTTGTTTGCCTCGGCCATGCTCTCGTGCAAAAGCTCTTGAATAATATAAGAGTACTCGGCAGGCAGAGCCTTGCGCACCTTAGAGCGTGTGTACTTAGACGAGACACTTTGGCACACCACAATCAAGCGGTGCAGCGTTATGCGATACCACTCATCCATATCCTTCTCTTGGTCCTTTACATGGCGAAGCTTATGGCGGTTATAGTATATAAGTGTGCACAGCTCGCGCTTTTCTGTCTCACGCAACTTGGTGCCGAAAATCTCTTCTATCTTACCACGGATAACACCCGAGCCATTGCGCAGCACATGCTGAAAGGCCTCGTACTCACCGTGAATATCGGTCAAAAAGTGCTCCGTACCCTTGGGCAGATTGAGTATAGCCTCAAGATTTATTATCTCTGTGCAGGCCGCAGAAACGTTAGGGAAACTATTTGAAAGAAGCTGCAGATATTTAAGCTCGCTTCTAATTTGTTCTGGCGAAAGGTTGTTCTCTCTGTTCATAATCGTATAGTATTATGTTTGCTCAAATGACAATATACAAAAATTCTACAAAAAATCATAGTAATGTGAAAAATCATCAACCTAGAGTCCAAAGATTCTGAATAAGGCGGAGTGAGGAAGCTAAAAAAATTGAGTTGTAAAATTGACAATTCACAATTAATGGTTATCTTTGTAGTAAGCAGAAGATTTATGCCAATAAAATACTACACATATAATAAACCCTTTGTTCTGGAGAACGGGGAGCAACTACCTAGTTTGACCATTGCGTACAACACCTTCGGGACTTTCCGTGGTGATAACGCTGTGTGGGTGTGCCATGCACTGACGGCAAACTCTGATGTTGCCGACTGGTGGCCCAACACGGTTGTCGAAGGTCGCTTTCTGGACCCATCGCAACATTTTATCGTCTGTGCCAACATAATAGGCTCACACTACGGCTCAACAGGCCCATTGAGCACAAACCCTGCAACGGGAGAACCATACTACAACGATTTTCCATTTATCACCGTGCGCGATATGGCCAAGGCCCATATCTTGCTTGCCGACCATCTGAAGATAGAACGCCTAAGAGCCCTTATAGGTTGCTCGATAGGAGGATTTCAGGCTCTAGAGATGGCTTTGGTACGCAAGGGCATAGCCAATAAACTGGTACTTATAGCAACCGCAGCACGCAGCCAGCCATGGGGAATAGCCATAGACGAGTCTCAACGTATGTGCATAGAGACAGACCCTAGCTTCAGAAGCAGGAACCCCCAAGGTGGACTTAAAGGCATGCGCATAGCCCGCTCAATGGCCATACTCAGCTATCGCGGCTACCCTGCCTACAACGCAACACAACAAGAAAACGACAACATATATAAGCTTGCAGGCTTTAGAGCGTCAACCTACCAACAGTATCAGGGCGACAAGCTATGTAGACGATTTAACGCCTACTCCTACTATCGCCTAACCCAAGCCTTTGACGCTCACAATGTAGGCAGATACCGTGGTGGTATAGAGAAAGCTCTGTCCGAGATAAGCTGCCCAACAATAATTGTGGGTATATCGACCGACATATTGTTCCCGCTGAGCGACCAGCTGTTCTTGTACAAACATATACCAAATGCAAAGCTCGAACTGCTAAGCTCGTCCTTTGGACACGATGGTTTCCTTGTCGAGGCCGACAAACTGAACTCAATACTAAAACCGTTTATATCTAAATAACTCTATTCACATGAACTTACCAAGCAAAGTAAACCTGCTTCTACTAGGAAATGGTGGACGCGAACACGCACTAGCGTGGAAAATATCACGCAGCGCGCGACTATCACAACTATTTATAGCAAACGGTAACTGTGGCACAGCATCTTGTGGCACAAACGTAGATTTGAACCCAACAAGTTTTGCATCTATAAAACAGTTTGTAATATCAAACAACATCAACCTTGTTGTATGTGGCCCAGAGGAACCTTTGGTCAAAGGCATATACGACTACTTTAAGGAAGATGATCAGATACGCCACATCCCTGTAATTGGACCATCTCAGGTAGGTGCCCAACTAGAAGGCAGCAAGGAGTTTGCTAAGGAGTTCATGAAGCGCAACAACATACCAACGGCAGCATACCAAGCCTTCACAAAGGAGACACTAGAGAGCGGCTTTGCCTTCCTAGACAAGCTTAAAGCTCCTTACGTGCTTAAGGCTGACGGACTTGCAGCAGGCAAGGGCGTTGTCATTCTAGAAAATCTTGAGGGGGCCAAAAGCGAACTTGCAGATATGCTAGAGGGCAAGTTTGGCGCGTCGAGCAAGACCGTTGTCATAGAGGAATTTTTGAGTGGCATAGAGTGCTCGGTATTTGTTATTAGCGACGGCAACAACTACAAGATTCTACCCGTAGCAAAAGACTACAAACGCATAGGCAACAACGACCAAGGCCTAAACACAGGCGGCATGGGAGCTGTATCTCCAGTACCTTTTGCCGACAAAGAGTTTATGGACAAGGTAGAGGAGCGTATCGTAAAACCTACTGTCGAGGGACTAAAGAACGAGAAAATAGAATACAAAGGATTTATCTTCCTTGGACTTATAAACGTCGAGGGCGAGCCTATGGTCATTGAGTACAACGTACGAATGGGCGACCCAGAGACAGAGGTTGTCATGCCACGCATAACATCGGACATTATAGATATGTTCGCTGCTATGGCCTACGGTTCACTAGACAAGTACACACTTACCATAAGCGACAAGACAGCAGCCACTGTTGTTGCCGTATCGGGAGGCTACCCAGAGGATTACACCAAGGGCATAGCCATCAACGGACTAGACGACGCAGAAGCCAATGGCAACAGCATCGTTTTCCATGCAGGAACAACATTTGCCGACAAGCAGGTTGTGACCGACGGAGGCCGCGTGCTAGCGGTAACATCTCTGGCAGACTCTATCGCCGAGGCTACCGCTGAATCTTACAACACACTGGCCAAGATTCAGTACGAGGGCAAGTATCACAGAACAGACATCGGTAAGGACCTAGAGAAACTTCTTTAATGAAATTCAATATAACACGTCTAAGCTTAGCGACAACGTCCATTATAACGTTGTCGCTGCTAGTGTTATTTTGCAATAAAGCCCTACTCTACCCTCTTGACTTTGAGCAGACAGGACTGCTGCCCATAGCCAATCAAATCAACAACTTCTTTGCCCAGCAGACGACCTACATTCAGGCGATAGTCGCAGCCTTTATCATGATAATCTGCGCCATGAAGCTTACACGCGTGGTTGCTCGTTACTCTGTGTTCAAGGGACGCACATACATGCCTGCCATAATATTCACCATCTTCGCTGGCTACTTTCTCGAACTTAATCAGATAAGCATCCTTGGAGCCATCTTCTATCTTATATGCTTCATCGAATCGCTATACAACACACTAAAAGACCCCAACGCCTCGGGCAAGGTTCTTCTGGCCTACACCTACCTAGGTCTGGCAATCATGCTATGCCCTCAGGCATGTATCTATGCTCTGATGGTGCCCCTTGGCATGACCATAATAAATAGCTCGTGGGCTTATGCTCTTGCGGCACTGGTGGGACTTATGATTCCTATAAGCACCTACGGCTATGTTAGCCACTTCTTTTTGGACTATCCAGCATCGGGCATAATAGACATCTATGCTAATATCTTGGTCGACAACTCAGGCTTTATAGTTGAATCTATACAAATTGTAGACTATAAAAATCCTTATGATATTGCCACCGCACTATTTGCCTTGACAACACTTATCTCAACCATCCTTGCTTTTGTCTGGTCGTACAGCAATAGTGAGAATATGCGAACCCGACAATCAAAGTCATTTAGACTTACAAGCTACCTGATTCTTCTAGGTACTTTTACAATGTTATCTTGCATAGAGCCTGCAAAATTCTTAGGCTTTTTAGCCATTCCTCTGTCTATTATTATACCTTCTTTCTACATATACAGACAATCAAAGATAACCAGTTTGCTGTATGTTCTACTACTTATATCGTCCATTGCATCTCTGGCTCTAAGATAACAAACCTCCATCAATAGCCCTTACATCTTAACGAAGAGTTAATTATAAAACATTTCTTGAACTTTTTAAAGCTTAAAGTTTTTTAATAATCATTTCTTAGCCTAGTCTACCCACACATTTTTTGCAAAAAAACTAGCGAATGTGTTAAGTATTATTTATTAAGCTAAAAAATGTACTCAATTACAATAAATTATTGTAATTTTGTGATTATCTAAAAAAGTCAACCTTAAAACCTCAAGACTATGATTAAATTAGACTCTATCAAGCCTTCTAATCAGCCGATGATTATGAAGTACATTCAACCGTTCAAGAACGGCATCCAATCACACAACCTTACCCGACACGGCATAGGATATGTGCCGCGAGGCCAAAAGTACATCTATGACGGTGACACTAGAAAAGAAATAAATCGTGGAGATATATTCTACCTAGGCTCAGGATGCCACTACATGGAGGACGTACCAGAGGAGAACCGCCCATTTGAGCAAATCATATTCTACTATACCAACGAGCAACTATCACACATCCTCAACAACCTTAGTATTATCTATAAACTCAACATCAATAATACTCACTCCTGCGAGGAGTGCCGCAACAAATCCCATATCGTCTATCCTGCATGGAGCATGATAAAAAACTTCTTTACCACCATAAACCATTACATCAAAGAAGACGTCTTTAATCAGGACTCTACGGCCGAGAACATCAAGATAACAGAGCTGATATATTTAATAGTAACTCAGGAGGACTGCTGCCTTACCAGCAAGATATTAAGCAATATAGATTTGTCAAAAGAGAGTTTCGAGCAAACCATACAGAAACATATCTTTGAGGATATATCTATAAATGAACTGGCTGGCAAGTGTAATCGCAGCTTGACATCGTTTAAGAAAGAGTTTAAGCGACACTACTTTGATCCGCCCCACAAGTGGTTTATAAAGCAGCGACTCATGCACTCGCGACTGTTGCTCATATCTACCGACAAGTCTGTATCCGAGATAGGTATAGAATGTAACTTCCCAAATACCTCTCACTTCATAAAACTATTTAAGAAGGAATATTGTCACACCCCAGCAAGCTATCGCCACAATCACCTTAGTGGCAAGCATAAAAACACTTTTGTACAAGAAAACGTAGAGATGCAATAATATACTGAGCTCGAAACAGATAACACAAAGACACAGAAGGCAGCCCATAACTTTTACTCTAAAAAATTGATTTTTTTATCTGTAAAATTTTGCAAATAAAAATATATCCGCTATATTTGCACCTCAATTAAGTGATTGACCCATGGTGTAATGGTAACACAGCAGATTTTGGTTCTGTCGTTCTGAGTTCGAGTCTCGGTGGGTCAACTACAAAAAAAGAGAGAATGAAAATACATTCTCTCTTTTTTTGTGCCCTTAAATTCTGCAACTACCTATCTATACAGTATCCTACGTGTGCTGCGCGTGCTCTGCTCAAGAAGAACCTCACCACAACGGCCTATATTCTCAAGGCAGCTAGCACTATTATCAAAGCCTCGCACGGTAAGCAACTCAAGATTTTTATTGTACCACACCTTGAAGTCTGCACCCAAGTCATCACACAACCTTTCCAGATAGCGCGAGTCATCTATGCTCACACTCAGCTTAATGGCCGAGCTTTGAATAAGGTTAATCTTTATGCGATATAGGTTAAAGATTCTGAATATATCAGACAGACGCTCCTCTATTACAAACGAGAAGTCCTTAGGCTTGATAGTCACAAGCACCTGTTTAGACTTTACGATATACACAGGGATAGAAATCCTACTGGCACCAGCACTAATAACACTGCCAGCATCCTTGGGACTCATAAACGGTCTTACATAAAGCGGAATCTTGCTGTTGTGCAGAGGCTTTATGGTCTTAGGGTGAATGACCGAAGCACCGCTATATGCCAGCTCTACGGCATCTTGATAGCTAAGCTGAGGAATGTGCACAGCATCCACAAAGCGGCGCGGATCAGCGTTCATCACCCCCGGCACATCCTTCCATATAGTGACGCTCTCGGCCCCAAGAATAACGCCCACCACAGCGGCCGAGTAGTCGGAACCCTCACGCCCCAGAGTAGTCGGAACACCAGCCTTGGTGGCTCCAATAAAGCCCTGCCCTACGTATATGCTATGCTCCTGAGACAACTTTGAAATAAGACGCTCTGTGGACAAAGCCATATTTACATCAGCCTCACGGTGGCGAGCATCGGTAACTATGCAATCACGCATATCAAGCCACTGGCTGCTCAGCCCATCATGATTCAAGTACTCAGATATTATGGTCGTCGAAAGCAACTCGCCATAGCTCACTAGCGCATCATAGGCCAAGTCATAATCATCTCTACGACCATCGGCTCGCAAATAATCCTCAACCTGAGCATACAACACCTTCACAGAGCTAATATCAGCACTTCCAAACAAGTCTTGCAACAGCCTGTCATGATTCTCCCTTACCGCGCCAAAGCGACCTAAAGACTCCTCAACATCAAAGCGCATATAAGAGTCTAAGACCCCCTCCATGGCGTTTGTTGTCTTGCCTATGGCCGAAACAACGATAAACAACTTTTCACTCTGTTGCTTTATAATGGCAGCGAGGTTCTGCACCCCCGAGGCATCCTTAACCGAAGCACCTCCAAATTTAAATACTTTCATATTGTTGCATAAAAAAATCCTGACTCAAATGCTTTGTCTTGCAACGTTAACACTTGGGTCAGGATAAATTCTGTGGTTCTTATTTGTTAGTCAAACTTGACCTTTGTGTTAGTATTGTGGAAAACAAAGGACATCTCGTCCGTTTGCTCTTCTATACGTTTGGCTGTTGGCTTGCCAGCACCGTGACCAGCATTGGTGTCTATACGTATCAATGTTGGGTTGTCTCCTGTTTGAGCAGCCTGCAATGTTGCAGCAAACTTAAACGAGTGAGCAGGCACAACACGGTCGTCATGGTCACCCGTTGTAACCATAGTTGCAGGATAGCTAACGCCAGCCTTGATATTATGTAGTGGAGAATATTTGTAGATATACTCAAATTGGTCTGCATAGTCGCTGCTGCCATACTCTACTGCCCAGCCCCAGCCGATAGTAAACTTATGATAGCGCAACATATCCAACACTCCTACCGCTGGCAAAGCCACAGCGAATAGGTCTGGACGCTGAACCATGCAAGCACCAACCAAAAGACCTCCGTTGCTAGCACCCGAGATAGCAAGCTTCGCGCTTGAAGTGTAACCCTCGCTAATAAGGTACTCGCCAGCAGAGATAAAGTCATCGAAGACATTCTGTTTGTTCTCCAACATACCTGCCTTGTGCCAATCTTCGCCATACTCGCTACCACCACGTAGGTTGGCAACAGCATAAACGCCGCCCTGCTCAAGAAGAGCTATACACTTAGGTATGAAGCCTGGAGTCAAAGGAATACTAAAACCACCATAGCCATAAAGTATTGTTGGGTTAGTACCGTCAAGCACTATATCTTTGCCATGAATAATAAACATAGACACCTCTGTGCCATCTTTGCTAGGATAGAACACCTGCTCACAAACATACAGAGATGGATCAAAGCTCAACTCTGGTGCTGTATATAGAGTGGACTTGTCGCCCTCGACATCATACTCATAAACAGAGCCTGGAGTTGTATAGCTAGTATAAGAGTAGTAAAGAGTTTTTTGCGACTCCTTGCCATCAAAACCGCTGACCGTACCTATACCCGGAAGCTCAACATCCTTAGGGTTTGAGCCGTCAAGGTCATAACGCACGATTTTGGTCTGCGCTTTCTCTAGGTAGTTTGCAAAGATGTAACCTCCTGCAACACTAACGCCATTAAGCATAAGTGGAGATTTGTCTGCAATAACATCCTGCATCTTAGGATTTGCTTGAGCCAAGTTCATCTTAACAAGGCGGTAGCAAGGTGCATCGTTATTGGTATAAACATAAACCTCATCACCCTTGGCATGAAGCACCTCGTAGTCATAATCAAAGCCTTTGAGAAGAGTCTTGAAAGGAGCCTTTGAGTTATGCTTTCTGTACATTATCTCGCTACCACTTGTACCCTCAGAGCCATTGATAAACACATATTTATCGTCGCTACCAACCACAGCATGGAAGTAACGTAGAGGATGCTCTGGGTCATAGTACACAAGTTCGTCTTTGCTTTGAGGCTCGCCAATCTTGTGGAAATATACTTTATGGAAGTCATTACGTGCAGAGTAAGCATTGCTTGTAGGTGCGTCATAACGGCTATAATAGAAACCATCACGTGTCCATACAGCCTCAGAGAACTTAACCCACTCCAAAACATCGTCAAGGTCCTTGCCTGTTTCTACATCACGGATGCGAATCTCGGTCCAGTCTGAACCCGAAGCAGCCACCGAATATGCCGCGTACTTATCGTCCTTAGAGAATGTGACGCTAGAGAGCGCGACAGTACCATCTTCGGACAAGGTATTTGGATCTAGGAACACTTCTGCCTGACCATCAGCACCTTTTTTTCGGTATAATATACTTTGATTCTGCAATCCATCGTTATCAAAGAAAAAGTAATAGTCGCCCACTTGCTCTGGAGCACCCGTCTTACGATAGTTCCACAACTGGGTCAGACGCTCGCGAATAGCATCGCGCGAAGGAATCTGAGATAGATAATCAGACGTAACTTCATTTTGAGCTTTAACCCACTCAGCGGTAGCCTCGGAGTTATCATCTTCGAGCCAACGATATGGATCAGCAACTTTGGTTCCGAAATAATCGTCAACAGTGCCGTCGTTTGCAGTAGTTGGATAAGGTTTCAAAACAATCTTAGGATTAGAATTACAAGACACCATAACCATGGCTAGTGGAGCAAGTAAATAAGTTAAAATTTTTCTCTTCATATATATTTGTCTTTATTGATTACAAATTATATACAAAAGTAGTTATTTTTTGTTCAATGCATGACATTGGAAACGATTATTTGATAACAACAAATTAATTTTATTACATTTGTAGATTAACCACGATATAAATTATAACTATGTATACAGAACTTAAAAACCAAATAGAGACCATCTGGGAGAACCAATCTCTATTAGAAACCATCGAATCTCAACAAGCCGTTAAACAAGCTATGGAATTGCTAGACAAAGGTCAACTGCGCACAGCAGAGCCTATGGCAAATCCAGACAACATAGAACCAACACCTGAGAACACATTCTGGCAGGTCAACGAATGGGTCAAAAAAGCAGTCTTGATGTACTTCAAAATACAGCAAATGGATGTTTGCGAGGCTGGCATAATGGAATTTTATGACAAGATGCCACTCAAACGCGGCTACAAAGAGCTTGACGTGCGCGTAGTACCTCAGGCCGTGGCACGCTATGGCGCGTACCTAGCACCAAAGGTTATTATGATGCCCTCGTATGTTAATATAGGCGCTCACGTGGGTAGCGGAACTATGGTCGACACTTGGGCCACGGTGGGTTCTTGTGCTCAGATTGGAGCCAACGTTCACCTTAGCGGCGGTGTAGGTATAGGCGGCGTACTAGAGCCACTTCAGGCCTCACCAGTAATCGTAGAGGACGGATGCTTCATAGGCTCACGTTGCATCGTTGTTGAGGGTGCCTTTGTTGGTCGCGAAGCAGTGCTTGGAGCAGGTGTAGTTATCACAGGCTCATCAAAGATTATAGACGTAACGGGCGAGAAACCAGTGGAGTACAAAGGCTTTGTACCTGCTCGCTCGGTAGTCATACCAGGCTTTATAAACAAGCAATTTGCAGCAGGTGAATATGGCGTACCTTGTTGCCTTATAATCGGTAAGCGCAAAGAGTCTACCGACAAAAAGACATCGCTAAACGATGCCCTACGCGACTTTGGCGTACAGGCCTAAACATACTTACCTAAAATGAAATACTTAGCTAAAGCAATTTTTTTGCTATTGCTTGTCATGGTTACAGCCTTCTCGTGCAACGACATAGAGGGCATGAGTGACGACAATAGCATAAGGAGTTTCGTTGTCACATCCTACTCTCCAGAGGAATTTGTCCTAGGACAAGTCACTATCGAGGGTGAGAACATCTATGTCCCTATCGAATATGGTAAGTATATATTCCCTCTGACCATTAGAGCGACTGCCACTTTCGACAAAACCATAGACCAAGTCATTGGTGTTGATTTTGACCAAGACATCGTTCTTGAAAGCATAGACACAAAGCTGCGCTTTCGCGTTATGGCCGAGAGCGGCATGACAACCACATATTACATCTGTCCCCAAGAAGTACCTCTAGAGGAAAGCAACGCCCTCTACACTGCTTTTGAGACTCAGGCCCTATCGCAGGACATACCTCTGTATAGCTCTATGATTCAAGCCTCAGACAGTTCTATGCACTTTTTCGCCATAGAGGGACAATACCCTATCAGCATAACTCCATTGCTAGAAACCAGTCCACTTGCAAGCTTTGTCGACTTTGACAACGGAAGTGACGAACTGGTATTCGAGAGTGTGGAAGACACGTGCAGCGTTAGCATCATGGCCCAGAGTGGATTAATCAAAGAATGGTATTTGCGATTCTTCAACCTCGAAGTCGCTAATGGGCAAGCTACGAGCAGCACATCGCGCGAGGTGTCTGATTTCAACGCACGCACCGTATCGGCAAGCATAGTATCTGACCAAGGTCAACACCCAGCAAGCGTAGACGAGATTTATGTAGACAACCTTGACGACAAGATAACAATAGGACTAGTACGCC
>JAWXTS010000017.1:0-27326 GCA_044433305.1 Rikenellaceae bacterium
GATACTTTCTGTGTGGTATTCTATGATGACATCAAGGGCCTTGGATACAAATATAAGCTAGTATCACAAATAGTGGCAGGTCTGATTATCATTTACTCTGGCACCTACATAAGTAATCTACATGGGTTATTTGGCATATACGAACTGCCTACATCAGTAGCCGTGGCACTGACGTTATTCACCATACTACTGATTACTAATGCCATAAACTTCATAGACGGATTAGACGGCATGGCCTCAATGATTACGGGCATTGCACTGCTTATGGGCGGCGGACTATTCTTTATTAGTGATATTATGTCAAGTGCGCTGATTGCATTTGCCATGGCAGGAAGCTTAATCGTGTTTATATTCTACAATATTTTTGGAACTAAACGATTCCCCGGTGTCAAAATCATGATGGGAGACTGCGGCTCCTTGGTTCTAGGACTACTTCTAAGTCTTATGGTCATAAAACTGTGGAAGCTCTCAGAGACAATAATCGATAAGACTCTAATAAATTATACGCAAACCTTGGCACTCACCGTAGTTTTCATCCCTTGCATAGATGCAGTGACCACAATATTAAACCGCATAAAAAACAAGAAGAGCATATTTATGCCCGACAACAACCACATACATCACAAGTTGCTATCGGCAGGAAACTCACAACATAAAGTGCTGCGAATAATAACTTTTATTAATTGTGGTTATATAGTTTTTAACTTACTACTCACAAACCAAATAGGACTAAGTTATATCATACTTCTTGACGTGGCTATTTGGATAATATTTAACCAGCTTATTTATAAAAAAATAAAACATGTATTATGAAAAAGTTCATTCTACCACTTATAATGATATTGACGCTATTTAGCTCTTGTTCTACTCACAAGAAGATTCTTTATCTTCAGGATAATGTGATTGATAGTCAGGTCCAAACCATTACAAATGGCGAGATACGATTCAAACCTGGTGACGTCATCTCGATATTTGTGTCGAGCAGGAATCCAGAGCTGGCAGCTGTTTTCAACCTTTCATACTCATCAAATAACAATAGCTCTGGGGAGAGCAACCTGCTTAGCTACACCATCGACGATAAAGGCAATATCGACTTTCCCGTATTAGGTGAAATCAGAGCCGAAGGATACACAAAGATAGAACTCGCTCGAAATATCAAAAAGATGATACTCGAAAGCGAAATGATAAACGACCCCACGGTTATTGTCAATTACCAGAATCTATCATTCTCGACAATAGGCGAGGTATCTAGACCCGGCAACTACTCAATCTCAAAGGACAAGACAACGATATTTGAAGCTCTGAGCCTATCAGGAGACCTTTCGATTAATGGAGTTCGAGACAGGGTGTTCGTTACGCGTAGAGTAAACAACTCGATGATGACATATCAAGTAGATTTGAGAAGCAAAGATATATATCAATCACCAGCCTTCTACGTACAACAGAACGATGTTATTTATGTCGAGCCTAGCAAGATTAAAACCAACCAATCAACGGCCAATGGTAACACAGTTCGCTCGGCCTCATTCTGGATGTCCTTGGCCTCATTCCTAACTTCAATGACCTTAATTTTCATCAACTAATCATGGAGAATAGACGCAAACAATACATATCAATAAAAGATGCTTGGTCTTACCTAGTAAGCAATATCTGGCTATTCATCTGCTCGATTATCTTATCTGTATCAGTAGCTATTGGTTACATTATTATCACTCCCCCAATCTACAATCGTACAGCATCCATACTTATCAAGAGTGATGAACAGCGAGATGCGGTTAGCAGCGTGCTTACATTGGGGGGTAATGGTTCTTTCCAAAATAACAATATCGACATCAACAACGAAATAAACATCTTGCTGATGCCTCAGCTGATGGATGATGTTGTAAGAAGACTGTCCTTGCAAGAAAGTTATAAGGTTAAGTTCCACAATGTTAGATGGGTAGATATCTACCATAGCGCACCTATTGAGATAAAGCTAGACTCCCTACTCTATGATTGTAGCATAAATCTTAAGGTCGCCGTTATAGACGACAGTCAGTTCAAGATTACAGACCTCTACATCAATGGAGAGAAAATAGAAGAGTATATCATCGAAAACTATGACCAACCCATCGCTACACCTTACGGCAACCTTACAGTAGCTAAATCTTATTGGGCTGCTGAGCACCTGCCAACCAACCTATATACCTATACCCGCACTAGTATTGCAAGCGCTTCGGCCAGATACTCAGGTGCTCTGAGTGTTGGTGTCCGCAGCCAAAATGCTTCGATAATTGACTTGAGTCTTACCGACGGCTCAAAAGAGAAAGCAGAGGACATCCTCAACACCTTAATCTCGGTATATAACGAGAACTGGATAAAGGATAAGAACCTGATAACTATAAGCACCACCAATTTCATCAATGAGCGATTGAAGATTATCGAAAAGGAGCTGGGCGATGTCGACGAAAACATCTCACGATATAAGAGCGAGAACCTATTGCCAGACGTGAAGACTGTATCCAACATCAACCTTCAATCTTCTAATGAGATACTTAAGACTCAGGTGCAGCTCAATAACCAGCTCTCTATGGCTCAGTACATCCTGCAATATATAAGCAGCAGCACTACCGACAGCCAAGTATTACCTGTAAACACGGGACTAGACGACAACTCCATAGAATCTCAAATCTCAAGATACAACGAGCTATTAATGCGCAAGAACTCTTTGCTTGCCAATAGTAGCTTGAAGAACCCCGTCATTGTTGATATAATGCGTGAGTTGGAGAGTTCAAAAAATACGATTGAGGCTTCTATAAACGAGTTTATCAATACGTTGAACTTCCAAATATCAAACACCCACAAGGAAGAAATAGCCACACGCAATAGACTTTCTGAGAACCCATCACAAGAGCTTTACCTTCTATCAACGGGTAGAGAGCAGATGGTGAAGGAGCAACTCTACCTGTTCTTGTTGCAGAAGAGGGAGGAGAACGAGCTGAACCAAGCGTTCACAGCATATAACACCAAGGTGCTAAGTTATGCCAAGGGTAGCAATATTCCTGTTGCACCAAAGAAGCAAATCATACTTCTACTAGGTCTAGCCATAGGTGTTCTGGCTCCTGTCTTCTTCCTGCTTATACGCGAGAGCTTTAATACAGTTGTCAGGGATAAGTCTGACTTGAAGGGACTATCAATACCATACTTGGGTGCTATACCTTCCATAGGACAGAAACAATCTTTCAGACGCAAGCTGCAAGAATCATCATTGATAGTGGTGAACAACGACAAGGATATAGTCAATGAGGCATTTAGAGTTGTACGCACAAACCTAGATTTCATGCTAGGGGCAAACAAAAACAAGCAGTGTAGCTGTATCGCCATTACTTCAATCAACCCTAAGAGTGGTAAGAGCCTTGTCTCGCTTAATCTTGCAGCCTCGCTAGCATTAAAGAGATCGCGCACATTGGTTGTTGATGGTGACTTTAGACGAGGAACTTTGAGTGAAGCTGTACATAGCCCTCGCAAAGGTCTGGTTAACTACCTTAACTCAACAGATATCTCTATTGATGAATTTATAATCAAGGGATTGGAGTATCCATTGCTCGATGTTCTACCTATGGGTATCATTCCTCCAAACCCAACAGAGCTGCTGCTGCTCGACAAATTCGTTGATGTGATTAAGGAACTCAGGACCAAATACGATTATATCATCTTTGACTGCCCTCCTGTTGATATTGTATCAGACGCCGCTATTATAGAGAAGCAATGCGACAGTACAATCTTTATCATTAGAGCAGGCCTTATGGATAAAGAGTTCTTGTTTGACATAGAGGAACTGTATAAAAACAAGACTTACAAGAACATATCTCTTATGCTAAATGGTGTTGACTATGACAAGAACCGTAGATATGGTTACGGTGCCTATGGTCAATACGGAGGATATGCTAACCATTACGGATATGGCAATAAACGTAAAAAATAAGACCCTCTGTACAGGCTACGAGGCTTGCGTTCATATTTGTCATATTGGAGCGATAGATTTTTGTGCCGACAGCGAAGGTTTTTTTACCCTGTTGTCGACAGCACAAAATGTATAGAATGTGGAGCGTGCGAGAGAGTGTGCCCTGTCATACACCAAAATCAGAAAAAAGAGCAGAATTTTTCAGGAGGTTTAACCAAGATGAACGAGAGATAATTTCTATAATTGATGATTTATCATCTATAAAAGTTAGTTTCATGAAAAAAGTCGTATGGAATAGTAAAAGAATATTAAGAAATATATTTAAATGAATCAGCAACAAGAGTGGACAACGGTCATAAAGCCCAAGAATAAGCTATGGCAGATAGACTTTTCTGAACTATGGGCCTATCGTGATTTGTATTCACTATTCGTAAAACGAAATATCATAACGCAGTATAAGCAGACTATACTCGGACCTATATGGTTTTTTATTCAACCCCTACTTACAACCGCCATGTACATGGTTGTTTTCGGAGGCATTGCAGGTATCAGCACCGATGGCCTACCTCAGGCCCTATTCTACTTATCGGGCATACTCTGCTGGCAGTATTTTTCAGAATGTTTGAACTCCACCTCGTCGACATTCATCACCAACCAGAATATATTTGGTAAGGTCTACTTCCCACGCTTGATAATTCCGCTGGCCACAGTGACAAGCAACCTTGTGAGGCTAGCCATTCAAGTTGTGCTATTGATTATAGTATACAGCTATTTTATTGTATTCACAGATTTTTCGATATCTGTAAACTGGACATTGCTGCTCTTCCCTATTCTGGTTATAGTTCTGGCAGGTCTATCTCTAGGCTTTGGAATAATAATATCTTCGCTGACCACAAAATATCGCGACTTGACCATCTTGTTTACATTCATAGTTCAGCTATGGATGTATGCAACGCCCATAATATATCCGCTTAGCACAATTACAAATCCAGACATACGCCTGGCCATGAGCCTCAACCCCGTTACGGGAGTTGTCGAAGCTTTCAGATATAGTGTACTAGGCGTGGGCGAATTTTCGTGGGGCCTTTTAGGATATAGCACAGGCTTTATGCTTGTACTGCTTCTGCTAGGTGTTGTGATATTCAACAAGGTACAGAGAAGTTTTATGGATACGATTTAATGTAAAAAGATGACTGCAATAGAATTTAATAATATAAGCAAGCAATATCGCTTGGGACTAGTAAGTTCGCGCACCATAAGTCACGACTTGAATCGTTGGTGGCAGACTTCTGTGCTAGGTAATGAAGACCCGTTCCTAAAAATAGGTGAGGTCAATGACCGCTCGACACGCGGCGAGAGTGATTACATCTGGGCACTACGCAATATTGATTTCAAGGTAGAACAAGGCGACATACTCGGTATTATTGGCAAGAATGGCTCGGGCAAAAGTACGCTACTGAAGATTCTATCTCGCATAACTACACCCACCACAGGCTCTATTAAGATACAAGGGCGCGTTGCTTCGCTATTGGAGGTTGGCACGGGCTTTCATGGCGAGATGACAGGTCGCGAGAATATCTATATGAATGGAGCCATCATAGGCATGACCAAGCGAGAGATAACAAATAAGATAAATGAGATAATAGAGTTCTCTGGTGTCGAACGATATATAGACACTCCCGTCAAGCGTTACTCTTCGGGTATGACCGTACGCCTAGGTTTTGCTATCGCAGCGTTCCTCGAGCAGGAGATACTAGTTGTAGATGAGGTGCTTGCCGTGGGAGATGCTGAGTTTCAGAAAAGAGCCATAGGTAAGATGCAGGAGGTGTCGTCTCACCAAGGGCGCACGGTGCTGTTTGTCAGTCACAATATGAGCAGCATGCGTCAACTATGCACAAGCGGCTTGTTGCTCGACAACGGCGAGATTAGCTATCGTGGCTCTATCTCTGACACCATATCAGAATACTTCTCATCGAATGATAAAGCAAATTCCTTTGAGGGGGATGAAAAAAGCTATCGTGATATTATGTATTTGGAGCATGCCAAGGTATATCCTTCATCGGGGGGGCTTATACACAATGGCTCTGAGATTATTGTCGAGATGAATGTTTTGGTCAGACAAACCATAACAGCCCCAGTCATAGGGTTCAACATATTCAGTTCTTATGGGCATCCTTTGGCTCGTGCAGACTTCAATGACCGCATAGGCTACCACGCGTTAAAACCAGGACGATACACCTTCCGCTTTAGAATTCCTGCATATCGTTTTTCTGTGGGAGAATATCGCATTGCACTTGCAGTGGGAATAAGGCTAACCAAGAATTATGCTTCACCAAAATCAAATCTTTACTTCTCGGTTATGCCCGACCCTAATGGTTTTGGAAGTGTCGTTCACCAAGATACTATTGTAAAATCATCCATAATTAGGGAGGATTGGTTCGAAGAATTTATTAGTCATTAAGTTTATGAGAATAGGAATAGTTACAATACCACCTAGAAGTAACTACGGAGGGGCTTTACAAGCTTATGCTCTGCAAAGGGTATTAAAAGACATGGGGCATCAGGCCGACCTCATTATGCCTGAACTTGAGTTATTTAGGATTAAACCCTACCTAGCTCCATTTGTGTACCTTAAAAGAGCGATATGTAAATATATCCTTAGAGATAAATCTACTAAGATATTCCTAAACAAAGTATGTCTAGATCAGTTCAATACTGCAAACCAACACGTTATTCAGTTCGTAAACGACAACATAGAGCAGTACCACTGTAAAGATTATACCTATATACCTTCCAAGGCATTTGAGGCACTAGTTGTTGGTAGCGATCAGGTGTGGGTTAGGGATTTAATTAACGTGTACCTAGAGTTTGCCCAAACATGGAATATAAAACGTTATACTTATGCTGTTTCTTTTGGGCATGCCACTCTAAAGAGGTACACACCCGATCAGATAGAGCAGTGCAAATCTTTGGTTGGTCTGTTCGATGCTATTTCCGTGCGAGAGGATTCTGGGGTTACTATCTGTCGAGAACAGTTTGATGTAGAAGCCACGCATCTACTAGACCCGACCATACTTCTGAGCAAAGAAGACTATATGGAGTTAGCCGACAAAGAACCTAGACAAGAGAACATTCTTTTTTCTTATGTTTTAGATAAGAATGATGATAAGACAACAATCATCGAAACATGTTGTAACAAACTGAAACTTAAAGCATTGTCAATAATACCAAAAGGCGAACACGTTCTATATCAAGACGTTGATAATATCCAAGACTATATTAAAGCTTCGCCTTATAAGTGGCTTGCAGGGATCCGTGATGCCGAGTTTATAGTAACTGACTCCTTTCATGGTGTGGTATTCTCGATTATATTTAACAAGCCCTTTGTTGCAATAATGAATAAAGAGCGTGGCGCAACAAGATTCACCTCCCTGCTTAAAACTTTTGGCCTCGAGGATAGGATAGTTAGCAATAGTGATGAATTAACAGACCGCCACTTTACCCCTATTGATTATAGTGCGATAAACAAAATAAAGCAAGAGTGGCAACAAAGATCATTTGAGTTTCTAAAACAATTATAGGCATTAGTGGATATATCAGTAATAGTTCCTATCTGGAACGTAGAAAATTATATCGAAAGGTGTTTAAGGTCTCTGGGACTAAGCGTTCGTAAGCAACGAGAATGTATCAAGTATTTTCCTGAGGTAGACAAGTATATCATGGAGTCTAAAAGTTTTGGCTGGACCTTTAAAATTCCTTACTATCTAGCAATGCACGGTTTTCTGCCTATCGCAAATATTATATTTAAGTTCAGTTCGTGGATTAAACGACAGAAATAAATAAACTAAGATGAATATTCTTTGTGCAACAGACAACAACTACGCTCAGCATTGTTATATAATGCTGTTATCGTTGTTTGATAACAATGCTTCAAACCAGATTGATGCTTATATACTGGTTTCAAATTTGTCTAATGAAAATGAGGCTATACTAAAGAATCTTCCGACCAAAGCTCTGCACAAAGTACACCTGATTGAAGTGGAGGACAAACTAGAGAATTGTCCAATAAGAGAAGGAGACCATGTCAGCATAGTTACATACTATCGAATACTAGCTCCTACATTGTTGCCAAACACAATAGATAAGATACTCTATCTTGATGTTGATATGATCGTATGTAAAGATATTTCTGATTTATACAATAGCAACATAGACGGCTATGCTATTGGAGCAATACTTGATTCAGATTATTACAGTGCAATAGATAAATATGAAAGATTACTGTATCCTTCATCTCTGAAATATATCAATGCAGGAGTATTACTGATAAATCTAGCTTACTGGCGAGATAATAAGATTATGGATGAGTGTCTAGAATTTATTCGCAAATATCCAGAAAGATGTTTATTTCATGACCAAGACACCATAAACTATGTGCTTAGAGATAGGAAACAGCTATTACCCCTAAAGTATAATTTTCAAACAGGATTTATACGCACAGATAGTATTGTAGAGGCTCAAATTAAGCAGGAAGTATATAAAGTTATTCAAGAAAAATCTTACGCAATAATCCACTACACATTCGACAAACCATGGAATGCAAATTTCAATCCTTATAGAGGGTATTACCTACATTATAAGAAACTATCACCTTATGCTAAGGTTCTAGTTCCAAAACAATCAACAATATGGCACCTGAAGAGATGGACATATAATATATGTGCATTTATTGGACTAGTAAAACCGATAAGTACGTATATCGTAAAAAATGACAAATTAAAATTTAACAACTAATTATGATACCTAAGATTATTCATTATTGTTGGTTTAGTGGCGACAAGAAACCAGAAAAGATAGCACAATGTATTGAGTCGTGGACACAAGTAATGCCCGACTACCAGATTAAATGTTGGGATGCCAATAGCTTTGACTTTGACTCTGTTCCATTTGTCAAGGACGCTTATGCAAGAAAGAGATGGGCCTATGTAGCAGACTATGTTAGGCTCTATGCAATATATACCGAAGGGGGAATCTATCTAGACTCAGATGTCATGGTATTCAAGCCTTTTGACGATTTACTTAATGATAAGATGTTTATTGGATTGGAGTCTTGCAGTTATTTATACCCTCAAGCAGCCATTTTTGGAGCAGAAAAAGGAAATCCTATACTAGGAGATATGTTGCACTGCTATTATGATAAGCTGACCGAACCTTTGACAGATGACACTTTGCTTCGTATTTGCAAATTTGATAGTGCCGGTCGTGAGATATTCAATGACGCAGGAGAGCTTCAGGTAGCTATTGCACCAGTCGTTTTCAATTATTATTTCAAAAAATATGGATTCAAACAAGAGGATACAAAGCAAGAATTAGAACATGTGACAGTATACCCACTCCCTGTATTTATTGATGACGCCTCTAGAGTGGATGAAACAACCTATGCAATACATTTGGTCTGTGGCTCATGGCTAAATCCACTATACCTAGACAAAAAAAATATTAAAGGTAAGTTATACAGATTCTGCAAAAGATACAGACTATTTAAAACCTACGCATTTATAATATCTGTCAAAAAACGACTCTACAAATTCATTGGCAAGAAAATTTAGGTACGATGAACAGCCTAGGCCATATAGATATCTCAGTTGTTATACCTATCTACAATGCAGAAGCGTATTTAGAGCGATGCTTGCTGAGCGTTCTCTCTCAGTCTTTTGCCAGCTATGAGGTCATCTTGGTGGATGATGGAAGCACAGATAGCTCTCTGAATATATGCAACGCCTTTGCCTCACAAGATAGCCGCATAAGGGTTCTGCACCAAAACAACGCAGGAGTCTCTTCGGCACGAAACCTAGGAATCGAGAATGCCAAAGCACCTTGGGTGGCCTTTGTTGATAGCGATGACAGCGTAACAAAAGATTATCTTAGCAGCCTATATAGTGGGGTTCGAGAGCGAGCCGACTCTTTGATTTTCCAAGGGCTGAGATATGTTAATGCCGCAGGCAATGAAATAGGCAAGGTTATTTTTGAGCAGAAGACATATAGCAAAGATGAGTTTTCAATCTTATCGAATAATCTAGAGATATACAAATTCGGCTTCCCCTTTGCCAAACTATATAATCGAGAGCTGCTAAACAAGCATAACATTAGATTCAATACCGCGGTGTCTTTCTCTGAGGACATGTTGTTTATGTACCAATATCTTAGCCACTGTAATTGTGTGTCTATGGTTGAGGGTGGCGAGTACCTTTACCTTGTTGGGGATGCAGGCTCGCTATCTACTCGATTAAATAACTTTGAGAGCGAGTATGAGACATATAAGCAGATGAAAGAAATACTCTCGCTAAATGGTAAATCGTGGGGAATCACACCTGAGTCCGAGCTATATAAATCTGTGGTGCGCTTGCTATATCGCGCCATCCTATCGTGCTACTATCGCAAGACATATAAGCTGCGAGAAAAGCGTATAGAAATATTAAAGATGGTAGCAGACCAGCATCATGATGATATATGCCTCTACCGTTCATCCTTGATTTATAATAAGATAATACGATTTTGTCTACGACTCCGAGCATACAGATTGCTCGATGTTGTATTGTCTCAACTGATACAAAAATAATAAGACCATGCGCATACTCTGGTTCTCACCAACACCGTCACTATATCACCCCTACACCAACTCACACAATGGTGGAGGTTGGGTTTGCTCGCTCGAGAAAATCGTAAGAGAGGAGAAAGATATAGAGCTAGGTGTTGCCAACCATTATATAGTAATAAAGTGGTATATGTTATATCGCTATGTAAAAGAGAGTTTGTAACTCAAGCAAGACGGAGAGATTTCAAATCTTTTGGGAAAGATAGTACAATCGGTCGTTGTCTTTTGCTATCGCAACCGCAATACATCTCAATAGGTTCTTTCACATCTATTGGAGATAATTGTGAGTTGAGAGGTTATCAAATGCAGGGTGAGGGTTGTGGTGAGCCAAAGTTGACTATTGGTAACCATGCCCGTATTGGGGATAGATCACATATTACGTGTGCAAATTGTATCCTTATAAATGATGGTGTTCGTATAGGGCGCAGTGTACTAATCACAGATAATGCTCATGGTGATTCAACAAAAGAGAACTTAGAGCAACCTATTGTTAGTCGAAGGGCTGTATCAAGCGGACCAGTTATTATCGAAGAGAATGTCTGGATAGGCGAAAAGGCAAGTATAATGCCCAACGTAACTATTGGCCGAGGTTCAATCGTGGCAGCCAATGCGGTAGTAACCAAGGATGTTCCGCCATATTGTGTTGTGGCAGGAGTACCTGCCAAGGTTGTAAAACAGTTATAAACTAGAATGAGAATAATCCCTGTATATCTTCCTCAGTTCCACACTATTCCCGAGAATGATGAGTGGTGGGGCGAGGGCTTCACAGAATGGACAAACGTGAAAAGTGCCACTGCTCTGTTCGATGGGCATAACCAACCGCGTGTGCCCCTCAACGACAACTACTATGATTTGAGCGATGTTGAGACTCTAAAGTGGCAGTGCAAGTTGGCTCGTGAGTATGGGATATATGGATTTTGCATGTACCACTACTGGGTCAACGGCAAGCTTCTACTCCAAAAGCCCATGGAGATGTTACTCGCCCACCCCGAGATAGATATAAACTACTGTGTCTCGTGGGCCAACCACGATTGGACCGATGGATGGAAGGCCTCTGATAGAGCACCCAAGATACTGCTTGCTCACGACTTTGACAATGAACAAGATTGGGTAAATCACTTCAACTACCTGCTACCGTTCTTCAAGGACCCACGCTACATGAGCCAAGACAACAAGCCATACATGATTATATACATACCTAATATAATCAGCAAGCTCAACAAGATGCTGGCCCTATGGGAGAAGATGGCTCGTGAGGCTGGCTTCGATGGACTGACGTTCATATATCAGAGTGCCATGTCTAGTTTCGACACCACTTGGGATAGATCTAAGTTCACTTATGGCATAGAGACCAACCCCGGCTATGTGAACAACTTCTTTAGTAAAGGCAGTGGACTGAAGTATCGCCTTATGAAGTACTCTCATGCAGCAAAGAAACTACTTGGCATAAAGCGTTCGCTGATACCCTCAACAGCGGCACAAGTTGGCAAAATTGATTACGACTCGGTGTGGGAGAACATACTCAAGCTGCGCCCACGATATGACAATATGATTCCCTCGGCATTTACCGACTGGGACAACACCCCACGACACAAGCAGCGAGGCTATGTCTATCTGGGTTCGACACCAGAGAAATTCGAGGGCTACCTGAGAAGGCTCATAAAGAACGCAAAGCAATACTACCCCACCGATATGATTTTCATATTTGCATGGAACGAGTGGGCCGAAGGTGGCTACCTTGAACCCGACAGCAAACATGGATACGGTTATCTGGAAGCCATAAATAAATGTTTAAAATAGGCTCCATGAAAATCTCTGTCATTATCCCTATATATTGTGTTGAAGAGTGGGTCGAGAAGTGTATCAATTCTATTATCGACCAAGGTGGTGGCGACATAGAGTTGATTGTCGTTGATGATGCCTCGACAGACAATAGCATGCAGATTGTACAGAGGTTACTTTCGGATGTAAAATTCTCTGTTGTATATATTACTCATGAGGTTAACAGAGGCCTGTCGGCAGCACGAAATAGTGGTATTAGAGCAGCCTCAGGGGATTATATCTATTTTCTAGATAGCGATGACATGCTTGCGCCAAATGCGCTAAACAGCTTGCTCGAAGCCACAACCAACGAGTGCTGGGATGTTATTGTTGGCAATTATAAAGTCCTCTCAGAAGAAGGCAGTTATGTTTCACAACGCTATAATAAACGAGCTGCATACGACAACAACGACCAGATTGTAAGAGCATTTGTTGATGGTTATATACCCGTGATGGCGTGGAATAAGCTAGTAAAGCGAGAATATCTAAGCTCCAATAACCTTATGTTTATGGAGGGCGTGCTACACGAGGATGAACTGTGGAGTTTCAAACTTATCACCACATCTGAGAAGCTGTTGATGCTTGGAGACACCACATATTTATACAATGTTCGCCAAGGGTCAATAATGACCACACCTGAGATTGTAGCGCGGAGATCGAGGTCTATGATTGATATTTTTGCACAAATGACAAACATATACATTAGCAAGAATCGCTCGTCTATAATTGCAAGTTATTTGGAGCGTTTTGCATTTCAGTGCTACCTACAAGCCAAAGGTTTTAAGCTCTATAAAGAGATTAGAGATATTCAAAAGCAAATTAAAATAGGTTGTTTCTCAAAAGCATCTCTGCTGAGATTACATCTATATCTACCCAAAGAAATAGGATATCTATGTTCGAGGGCGATATGTAAATTATATATGTTGAAATGACAGAGCGTAAGAAAATACTCTTTTGTATTCAACATTTTCAGCATGGTGGCATACAAAAGAGCCTAGAGCAGCTATTGTCTCTATTGGACTCTAGCAAATACGAGATTGAGATTTTTTGCGCGCTCCACAGGGGTGTTTACAAAGCAGCGTTCAGAGACTATAAGGTGCTAAAACAAAACTCCCTATTGTGGTACTTGTGTGTCAACTATCGAGATATTAATGGCATAACAAAGTATGTGGTTCTAGCTCTCAAAACAGCAGCCAAGGCACTGAGGTTCACAGGAATCAATATTTTTGATATGGTACTGCGCCGAGTAGCTAATGATATAAGCCATAGAGATTATGATGTTGTTGTGGCCTTTGCCGAGGGGTATGTAACTAGCATGGTTTCTTATGTTGAATGTAGGAAGAAAGCGGCTTGGATACATTTAGATTATAAGCGACTTCTGCACTATGAGCCAAACGCCAAACAAGAAAATAAAGATATATACTCGAAATTTGAGTTCATAGTTTCACCGAGTCAGTTTTCAAGACAGTCGTTCGAGGATGTATACCCAGAACTCAGGGATAAGATTCAGAATATTACGAATGTTATAGACTCTGAAAAAATCAAAGCCTTATCACAAGAGGCTTCGGCTTTAGATGAGTTATACGATACTTCACAATTTACGATAGTATCTGTTGGACGTATCTGCTATGAGAAACGTTTCTTTGAGATACCTCTAATTGCAGCTAAGATAAAGCAAAGTAACTCTGCGCCATTTAAATGGTATATCATCGGAGATGGCTCTGAGATGGAAGTCTCTTACGTTAGGCAAGAAATAGAGAAGAATCATGTTGCAGATTGTGTAATTTTGTTGGGGAGCAAAAATAACCCCTACACATATATTTCGAGGTGTAACCTAGTTGTGGTAACATCCATATCAGAAACTTTCTCCTATGTTATAGCGGAGGCCAAAGTGCTTGGTGTTCCCATTGTGAGCACCGACTTCGGCTCTTCCAAAGAAGTTATTGACGAGAATTCGGGCATAATATCACCTCTTGAAACTCTGGACTGTCAGGTATCTAAGATGATAAATGATGTTGATTATTACACACATCTAAGGGCACGACTCTCTGATTATAATCACGATAATAATAAGGCACTGGCCTGTATAGACAATCTTTTTAGATGTTAAATAGAAACTTTTTTAGTAATAAGAACATAGCCACCCTCTACCTCTTTGCAATGACTATTCAGTTACTTGCAATCGAGGGCTGGGCCATAAGCTTCGTTAAAGTTGCACTTATGGCCATTGCTCTGTTTATTTGGCTTTTGCGTGCTCCTGTTTTCACCAAGGCAACACTATGGAGTGTGGCATATTTGCTGACTACCTCGTTCTCTTTATACATGCAGTGGAATAACGTAAGTAGCTCAACGTTAATTTACTCACTGTTGTTTTTGACTATGTTCAATATGTACTATGCCCTCATATATGTGAAGGAGGCTTTTACGCTTGACTACTACATCAAGATTATAAGAGTCCTGATATTTGCCTTTGCCATAGTTCTCTTCTTGCAGCAGGTTCTAATAACCATAGGCATCAGGTACTTCCCTCTGCTAAACCTCATGAACCTACCATACTACACCACCTTTAGGCTCAACACACTTGCCATCGAACCCTCGCATGCAGCACGACTTATGACCGTTGCAGGATATGTTCTATTAAAGCTGCTGGAAATCAAAAACAATGGCAAGCAGGCTCTAGGTGTTCTATTCTACGACAATCGAAAAACCTTTATAGCATTGTTGTATGTTTTGGTCTGTATAGGTAGTGGAACGGCCTTTGTGGGGCTAACCATTCTCGCGCTCTACTTTGTAAATAGAAGGTATATTCTTCCTATGATTCCGCTTGCAATAGCAATCTATTTCATCGCCTTAAAAGTTGACTACGAACCACTAAATAGATTTATGGCCGTAGCAGAAACATCAATGCAAATGGATGAAGATGCTATGAGAACTGTTGATAATAGTGCTGCAGCCAGAACGAACATTATATTTAACACGGTAAAATATTTCGACGTCTCAGACCCGAATCTGCTCTTTGGGCACGGTATGGGTGCTACACTCAGCAACCCCCAAGCCATTGTTAGTGCCATATATGATTATGGACTAGTATCTTATTTGTGTAAGCTAGGATTGTTCTTCAGCTGCTGTTTTTCGGGACTATTATCCCTGCCTGTTCTGATGTTCATATTTCTTTTTAGTTTTAACATAGGAAATATCGCTTATGGCTGGGCGGTACTTATGATGCTCACCACGCTAAAGTATTTTCAGGAACAACAAAAGCATAAAGAGTCATGACGAGTTTGTCCATAGTCATTCCTGTTTATAATGGCCAAGGGAGCATATCTAGATGCTTGGATTCTATATGGAGTCAGGAACTGAGGGATTATGAAGTCTTATGTGTCGATGACTGCTCAACGGACGCTACATTTGAGCTTCTGTCTCAACTAGCCACGAGTAACCCCAACCTGCGAGTACTGCACAACAGCGAGAACTTGCGTGCAGGAGGTGCTCGCAACCTTGGAGTAAGGGAGGCACGAGGCGAGTATATTGTTTTTATTGATGCCGACGACTACTTCCATGCTCATGCCTTGCAACAAGCAATAGATTACGTAAAGGGTAATAGCCTTGATATTCTAATGTGCGACAATGTTCGACACTCGTTGGATAGGGAGTCAAGCGTACTAACACATAATTTTGAGAACCAAGCAGTGATGTCGGGACTTGACTTTATCGCCACGAATGGCCTACCGTGGGCACCGTGGAAATATATATTCAAACGCTCGCTTATGGTCGATAACTCGGTTTGGTTCATAGAGCGTGTTAGCTGCGAGGATGTAGACTGGAGCCATAAGCTTCCGTTCTTTGCACATAGAATGGCTTATAGCCCCATTCTTCTCACTCACTTTATAATTAACGAAAATAGCCAGACCGCAACGGAGTTTCGCAATAAAGATATAATATGGCACAGGCTGTACTGCGCTCGTAGAATATATGAGCTTTGCTCGACACTCTATCAAGGCTCGCCCGAGCTTTGGGGCAAGCTTAAAGCTGTTTCTAGCATGCAGTTCCATCAAGGGGTTTTATACCTAAACTCCTTTGCGATGAAGCTCAGCCTCAAACGAAATATGCTTTTAGAGTATATCCCCAAGGAGCAAGCACTGCATCCTTTGGTTAAATTTGCAGCACGCCACCCAATGTTATACGCTATCGGCTCAAATATTCTCTCTCCACTGTTTCGCATGGTAGTAGTGGCAAAGAGAAAGATATACAAAAGAAGGTGATGAGAAACGAGATAACCCTAGCTATCTGCGCCTATAATGCAGAGAAATATATAGCGCAGACCTTGCGTTGCATTATTGAGCAGAGCTTCCAGCAGTTTGATTTATGGATTGTCAACGACTGCTCAACTGACAACACAGTCTGTGTCGCAGAGCAGACCTTGAATGCTAGTGGACGAGAATATAACGTAATAAACTTTGAGCAAAATGGAGGCCTTGCCCACGCTCGTGCCTATGTTGAGCAGAACGCCCAAACCAAGTATATTATGTTTGTCGATGCCGACGATTTACCCCTCCCTACTCTAGTGGAGAAGCTATATAACAAAATATCGAGCGATAGTGATTTGATGGCCGTGGGATGCTATCAATCGTTTATTGATGGCCTCGGCAAGGAGCTAGGCGGCGGGTTGTTTCTTGGAGCAAAGACAAAGCAGGAGTTCTACCAGAGGGCACAAAATCAGAAACTCATATTCATGCAGCCAACGGCAATTTTGGATAGAGAAATGGTAGTGGCAGTCGGTGGACGTAATATAACTGGTTTCCCTGAGGGTAAGCCGCGCTACCAAGACCTTTGCGAGGACTTGGACTTGTGGTGCAGAATGAGTGATTTATACACCACGGGCAAAGCCATTGTTGTTGTACCGGATGTGCTACTTAAATATCGCAAGCATAGCCAAAGCATGTCGCTCTCGACGGTTAATATGCTTATCCGAATCAAACATATTAAGCATAACCTCAAAAGCAGGCGAGCAGGCAACCCTGAGCTATCCTTCACCGAGTTTCTCGATACCATAACCCCTGAGCAAATCAAGTGCTTGGAGCGAGAAAGTGTAGCCTCCACAGCATTGAGAGAAGGGGTAACTCTCTTTCTCAAGGGTAACGTTTTCAGAGGGGCACCTCTAATATTAAAGTCCTTTTTTATGAACCCTCGTTACTTTTGGCAAAAGATAAAGGCAAATTCTGGATTATTTAGATAATGACTGAAGTATCAAAACATATATATTCTCTACTGCAATACCTCAACAAAAACAGTGAGTATGCCCTATTGCGCAACTATGAGGGCCTGCCAGATGACAACAGCAGCCGCGATATTGACATTGTTATATCTAGAAAAGAGTATAGCCGTTGTAAAGATGCTCTATTGGAGGTGCTCACACAGAACCAGTGGTATATATTCTCATATCTGGACAATGGCCGACTAATAACTTATGTTATGGCCAAGATGCAAGGCAAAAATATTAATCTTGTACAGTGGGATTTTTTCACCGACACATCGGTACATGGGATTCGTTTGCTCTCGGCCCAGCAGATGCTCTCATCTCGCAGCTTCAATGGGGTACTATATCATGTCTCCAGAGAGTATGAGTTTCTAGATAAGTATCTTTATAATCGAGTTGTTGGTGCAGAATACCCGTCCAAATATAACGATATAAGGAGCGAGGTTGAGCATAGCGATATTGTAGCGGGCGAACTAAAACGACTGTTTGGTTGTAGCGACATGGATAAAGTAGATGCAATGTCGGGGCTGTTATACTCTGCATTTTTGCGCAACATGCTTAAGGCTCCGTTTTCTACATTGATAAGTGTCATTTGTTCTATCGTCATATATATAGCCAGTTATTTGAAACCGAGCGTTGCCCCTACTCTAGCCTTTACGGGTGCCGACGGAGCAGGCAAGACTACTATCATAGAGATGATAGAGCATAAGCTATCGGCGGTATATGGCAAGGCGACAAAGACTTTTCACTTCCGCCCTACCATAATCTCAAATCTCGGTGAGCTGGCACATAGTGCAGGGGTCAAAAAAGAAGTAGACAGAGAATATAGCAACCCACACAGAGGGGCTAAGTCATCTGTGCTGAGTTCCTTTTGTCGGTTGTGCTACTATACTTTTGATTATATCTTGGGCTATTGGCTAAGGGTAAAACCACAAAGCCGCATCATAAAGCTGATAATCTTTGATAGATATTATAGCGATATTATTGTGGATAGCAGACGCTCGTCAATCTATCTCAATAGGCGATTTCTGTATCTTTGGGGGCGAGTATTTATCCCATCGATGAGATACAATTTTCTAATCACGGCAGATACAAACACCATTCTCTCGCGCAAGCAGGAGCTTCTGCCAGAAGATATTGAGCGTATAACCATAAATATGGAGTACCTCTCTAAGAAGAAAGGTTACTATCTGATTGAGAACAACCACCTACCCGAAAGTAGCATACAACAGATAATGTCTATAATCATCACCGAGCAACATAAAAGAAACATAAGGAGAATATGACAGATAAAAAACGAATAGAATTTATTGACCTTGCCAAAGGAATATGTATAATATTTGTAGTTGCATCGCATTGTGGTTTCGCAGTTGATCTGCCTGGATTAGGGATAGTGCGAATGCCACTATACTTTATTCTATCAGGACTGTTTTTTAAGGAATATAGCGGATTTGGTGAGTTTGTAGTAAGAAAAACAAATAAAATACTTATTCCATTTATATTCTTTTATCTCGTGTCATATGCACTATATTATATGTTGCAATACCTTGCTCCACAACTATTAATTACAGATGCACGGGGAGTATTTGATATTTTCAACAATCGTCAATATTTTAATGGCCCTATATGGTTTCTGCTCTCACTCTATTGGTGCGGGTTGATTTTTGCGGGTGTGATTGCGTCTACAAAGAGCCTTTTTGTGCGATGTGTCGCAGTTTTGGCAATCGGATGTGGTGGAGTATTTCTGGGTGGTAAAGATTTGTTTTTGCCAATGTTTATTGATGTTGCGATGACGGCTCTACCATTTTATTGTTTTGGCTACTATTTAAAACGAACGGCTATACTATATCAAAATAAATATGATAGATATAATTTGATATTTGTGGCAATTTTATACATAGCCTCATTGGTAATCTCTCGATATGCGCAAGGTATTCGGTTATCGTTACATTACAATGGAATAAATAATCCGTTAGCCACCTTTACTCTCTCGATAACATCTACCATGACAATTCTACTCTTATGTAAAACGATAAAGCATATTCCAATAATATCATATATGGGACGTTATTCACTTATTATATTATGTACTCACCATCTCATCTATCGGCCTTTAAAGGTAGTTTCTAATATGATGCCATATGGATTTATGCATGAGTCTTGGTTTTTAACATTGGTAACTATATCTGTTAGCGTAGCGTTTATTCCATTATGTATAAGGTTTATTCCATATTTCGTTGCTCAAAAAGATTTGATTAAATGCAGCAAAGATTAAAAATCTTCATCTCGGCCTATGCCTGTGAGCCAAACTTGGGTTCAGAGATTGGCGTGGGATGGCACTGGGTTATAGAGATGTCTCGCTCTTTTAATCTTTGGGTCTTGACCCGAGAGAGCAACAGAGAAAGCATACAGAGGTGGCTGTCTGAGAACCAGTTGGACAACCCTCCTACCTTCATATATTACGACCTACCTCGAAAGTGGAGATGGTGGAAGCGAGGGCTACGTGGAGTCAGAATATACTACATGCTCTGGCAACGCCTTAGCAACAGCATAGTTAAAGATACTATGCAGAAAAATGGGATAGCGATTTACCACCACCTAACTTATGGTAATGCCCTGTGGAGTGTCAGCCGTTATGGTCAGAAGCAGACCTTTGTCTGGGGACCAACCAGTGCAGGAGCTTATATTGAACGTGAGTTTACAAAGCATTATACTTTCAAGAATAGGCTTAAGGAGTATGCACAACGCCTAATAAGTAAAACATTAAGATATAACTATGGGTTCCAACGAAGATGCCACCGTGCAAGCCTTATTCTGTGCAAGACCGAGCAGACTCGACTGAGCATAGACAAAAAGTATAGAGATAAGGCCGTATTATTTACCGATGTAGCAGTAGAGGGTTTTGACACCAAAGAGTGGCAGAGCGGTGGCTCTGACAACAACCGTTCTTGCTACCTTGCTGTTGGACGTTTGGAGGGATGGCGAGGCTTTGATATGCTTATTGAAGCCATGGCCGTAGCCATAAAGGACAACAACAAATTGCATCTTGATATATTGGGTGCAGGCTCAGATATGCAGAGGTTAGAGAAGCTAATCTTAGAGCACAATATGCAGGAGCATATTTTCCTACGTGGTCAGGTTAGCAGAGATGACTACTACAAATATATGGCCTCTTGCGATGTTGTTGTAAACCCTTCACTCAAGGAGGGAGCCGTGACCACAGCCTTTGACTCAATGTCATTTGCCAAACCTCTGATTTGCATAGATACTGGCGGCTACACAAAATATTTTAATAACCATTACGCTATTGTATTACCTCTAGGTGGCAGAAGTGAGTTGATTCATGGTCTGTCGGATGCGATATTACGACTTAGCGACCACAAACAACGAGAGGCTCTATCTGCTAATATAAGCTCTGTTAGAGACACTTTCTCGTGGGCAAATAAGGCAGAGCAGATAAAAGATATTTTTCATAAGAAGTTATGTATAAAGTAGAGAGTGGAGTTGGCTTCATGCGCCTTGCCAATAAAGATAACAAGGTGTGGATAGTGCCAAATAAATCTATAAATACGGCTCTGAGCATCTATCAACCCAGCAGCGTTAAGGGCAAACTGCTAAAGGTGGTACTTCCGATTCTGAGTAAGGTTCCTCAACTATACAGAACCATCAATGCTCAGAGAGTCAGCCTCACCATTGACCATTTGCTCAGGGAATTGATTTGCAAGGTCCTTGGTATAGACACCTTTGAGGTTGCTATATTTGAGGGCACGCCATCTGTGCACAAGAAATATACTATGCAAATTTTTAGTGGCTCTAAGATTCTGGCATACTGCAAGGTATCGAACAAGAAAGATATAATTGAGCTACTAAAGAACGAGGCTAAAATACTTGAACACCTCAATGGCAAAGGCATCTCGGGCATCCCCACTTGCCTATATTGCGGGACTATTGACTCTAGTAATGAGCATCTAATATATATAACTTCGAGCGAAAGGACACCAGAGTCGCAGAGCACGCACTCGTGGGGTCGTGCACATTGGGACTTTATATCCGAGCTTCATAACAAAACCAAGAGTAAGCTGCCTTTTGCCGATAGTGATTTTGCAAAGTCCTTGCAGACGCTTAGGGGCTACCTTAAGAACCTGCCTCTGCTTGACACGCTCTTATGCGATAGCACCATTAATAGCATCGAAGATTACTACGATAATCAAGAGGTTGAATTCTCGGCATACCATGGAGACTTCACACCGTGGAATATGTTTATGGAGAAAGATGAGCTGTTTGTCTTTGATTGGGAGTACTGCTATCTGAGCTACCCACCCTACTTAGACTGGTTTCATTTTTTCACTCAGACGGCCATCTTCGAGAGGAACCTATCCTCAGACCAGATTGTCGCAGAGTTCAAGAATACTGCCTCACAAACCAGAGTATATATCAAGGATGTAGAGCTAAGCTACAAGATGTACCTGCTGTCTATCATATCAAAATATATAGATAGGGAGGGCGGCGATTTGAGCCAAGCTACAAAAGAATTGTTATCCATTTGGATGGATATTTTAAGGAAGATATGATTATTCTACACTACACACTTGGGCTTGAGCCTGAACGAAGCGGCGGCATGATACGCTACGCCACCGACTTGATGAAAGAGCAGCAGAGCCTAGCGGAGGATGTTGTTCTGCTCTACCCTCAAGGCTGGAAGTGGTATAGCAAAGATATTAGCTGGCACAGCTGTGGACAGAGAGATGGCATTGATTGCTACTGCCTCTACAACACGTTTGCTTTACCCGTGCCTTTGCGTTGTGGTATTGGTAATCCAGAAGCTTTTATCTCCTCTCGACGAATGTCTACCCCTCAGATGGAGAGTCTATATAATAAGATTAAACCCGATGTATTTCATGTTCACACCTTGATGGGGCTGCCCTGTGAGCTACTTATGTTCTTTAAGTCAAAGGGTGTCAAGCTGGTTTATACGGCGCACGATTATTTCGGCATCTGCCCAAAGGTGAATATGATAAACAGCAGAGGTGAGGTTTGCGATAGACCCTCAGAGCAGAGTTGTAGAGAGTGTCACATCAAAAGCAAGCCGACCATATTCCTAAGAGTCTACAACTCTGGGTTGTTCCTAAAACTAAAACAGTATGTCAAAGATAGGCTATAAGCAACTCTTGAAGCACTATAATCAGATGTTAGAGCTTTTTGATGTGGTTCACTTCAGCAGCCAAGTGCCTGAGAATCAATATCGAAAACACACAAGCATCCGAGCATCCGAGCGTGTGGCCATCACAAATAATAATATAGCCGACAACCGCAAGGAGCGCGGCTTTGACTCTCAGGGGTTGAAGCTGCTGTTTGTTGGCAACACATCTAGCTACAAGGGTTTCACCGTGTTGGAGCAGGTTCTGCAGGAGCTTCATTATGAGGGTTGCAGAGATTGGAGTCTGGATGTGTGGGGAGATGTCGGCCACTCAGATTGTGAGCTTATAACATATCGTGGCAGCTATAAGCCTGAGGAGCTAGGCAAGATATACCAAAAGGACTCGCTGCTTATTGTGCCCTCGTTATGGCATGAAACATTTAGCCTTACTACATTAGAGGCCCTCTCGTATGGCACACCCGTGCTGGTTAGTTCTGTTGTAGGTGCAAAAGATATAGTCGGCAAGTATGATGATTGGTTTATCTTTGCTGAGAGGGCAGAGTTAAAATATAAATTACTTAGGTTAATAGAAAATCGCACTCAGCTACGTGAGTTTAATAAAGCGATTGTAAACGGCGCGTGGGAGCACAGTCTTCGCTCTCATGCACAAGAGATTATTAAATTGTATAAATGAAAAAGAAAATAGCAATAATAGGTTCGGTTGGCGTACCTGCCTCGTATGGTGGGTTCGAGAGCCTAGTCGAAAATATTATAGGAGATAATTGTTCCAAGGATATTGAGTATACCGTATACTGCTCTACCAAACACTATTATGAGAGGCCCAAAGTTTATAAAGGGGCAAAACTAAAATACATACACCTTAACGCCAATGGCATATTCTCCATACTCTATGATGGTGTATCGCTGTTCAAGTCGCTAAGGGGTTTCCATAGCGTTGTGGTTCTGGGTGTTCCCGGAGGTTTGTTTTTTCCTTTGTTCAAGCTGTTTAGTGGGGCCAAGTTGATAGTCAACATAGACGGACTGGAGTGGAAGCGTGGAAAGTGGAATGGTCTGGCCAAGCTATTCTTGCGTATCAGCGAGGAGGCGGCACTCAGGTTCTCAGACGCTGTAATTGCCGACAACCAAGCCATCGTCGACTACATCAAAAGGCGCTACCTGAAGAAAACTGTTCTGATAGCCTATGGTGGAGACCACGCAAAAAGAGAGCTGCCCCAGAATCAAAACCAGAAGATACTCTCCAAATATGAGCTTCGACAAGGGGAGTATTCAATTAGCGTTTGTCGTATCGAACCAGAGAACAACTGTGATATGATTCTTGAGGGCTTTGCCAGCACCGATCAGATGATGGTCATGATAGGCAACTTCAACAATAGCCATTATGGACTAGAGCTAAAACAGAAATATGAATCGCACGCCAATATAAAATTATTAGATGCTATTTACGACTTAGACATACTATATGCTCTTCGTTCGAGTTGTAGGTATTATATACATGGTCATAGTGCTGGAGGCTCTAACCCCTCACTAATCGAAGCGATGTTCTGTGGGTGTAGCATTTTGGCCTATGATGTTATATTTAACCGTAATACCACGGGGAACCAAGCGGCATATTTCGGCAATAAGCAAGAGCTGGCGAGCCTACTTAAAACTGGCACCTACAATAGTGAGGCTATGTTATCACTTGCAAACAGTGTATATACATGGGAGTCTATCGCACAAAAATATGAGTCTCTGTATTAAAAATGATGAAACTGTTTAAATAAACACCTGAATATGATATAATTAAAAATAAAAACAATACCTTTGTAATGCTTAATAATACCCGAACGTTATGAAAAAAATTATTTTAACTATTCTATTATTACTATCCGTTATACCTTATGGTTTTTCTCAAGAAGAAGAAACCAAAAGGATAGAGGACTATCCTATGAACTTCAATCAATATATGAAGTCTAACTGGTTTATATCTGCTGGTATTGGTAAAGCATGGAAGATAGGCGATGTTGATGGTCTGTACCTTAAATCGACACCTATTTATGAGTTTTCGGTCGGTAAATGGATTTTGCCTTATATTGCCTTCAGGGTCCAGTATAACTACTCTGCGGTGCGAGGAACCACAACCGAGGCCAACTCTTTTGTCAACGGAGACGCCGCTGGTACATTGAACGGAAACAGATCCGTGCTCCATGGAGATGTCGTATTCAGTGTGATGAACATTATCGATGGTGAGTATCGCGAAGATCGCTTCTGGGACCTTAAACCATTTATTGGATTGGGTTTTGTGGCTTGCTACGACGAGGATACTTACTATACAAAGGATAACCCTATCTTCGGTATGTTGACTAGCTTTAGCGTTAGTAATTCTCTAGCCGTAAACCTTGAGCTTCGCTGTTCTCCAGCCAATGCAGGTCACTATGGAATGACCTTCGACTCGCGCCAACGCGATAGAGTCGTTCCTTTGAGTGCATCGGTAAACATGACATATAAGTTCAAACCTAGAGGATGGAGAGTCACAGCTCCTTATGCAGACTACCCAGAGCTTAAGGTATTTGAGAAGAACCCATACATCCCAGGAATAAAAGAAACTATCGTGGAGACCGTAGTTGAAACCATTAGCGACACGGTGTCAGTGGATAGAATCGTTAAAGAGGTTCATATCTCACCAGCGATTGTATTCTTTGAGATTGACAAATACAATATCACAAGACGCAACAAGGTTCGCTTGAAATATGTTGCCGAGCTTATCAATAGCATCGAAACAGATCAGGTGTTTACTATCACAGGATATGCCGATGTTCAGACTGCAACCAAAGAACATAACTGGACGCTGAGCCAGAACCGAGCTAAGGCCGTTTACAATATGCTTGTAAAAGACTTTAAGGTTGACCCAAGCAAGTTGGAAATCGACTACAAGGGTGGCGTAGACTATATGTACTACGAAGACAATACGCTTAGTAGATGTGTTATCATACAATAAGATAACAAACATAAAATATTACAAAGGGGTTGACCATTGCGGTCAGCCCCTTTTGCTGTTTAATAAAACTCTGTTCATGCAATTTAACTTATGCTATAATCGTTACTCTAAGTATTGAGGTGGTAAAATGGCCCCTTGTGGAGAATATTTGAATGTTTTTCAAAACTAGGCTTCACCTTTGCAGTAGAACTATAAACCAAAAAAAAAGAATACTATGAAAAAATTATTATTTGTAGCCACACTATTACTCGGAACACTGACTCTATCGGCAAAAGATAAAGTTATCGAGCTGAGCGAGCTTCCAAAGTCTGCTCAATCGTTCCTCTCTACCAACTATTCTAAAGACAAAGTATCTACGGTAACAATGGAGCAAGAGGTATTCAGCAAAGAATATAAGGTCGTGCTTGCAAGTGGCATCAAGGTAAAATTTGATAAAAATGGCGACTGGACACAAGTTGAGTGTAAACGCAATGGACAGGTACCAGCATCTATCGTTCCTGCCTATGTAGCTAATTATGTGAAATCAAAATTTCCATCAAGCAGCATAACCAAAATCGAACAAGAGAATAAATCTGTCGAAGTTGAGCTAGACAACAACGTTGAGCTAAAGTTTAACAGCAAAGGAGAATTGGTTAAAATCGACAACTAAAGTGGTGTAAGTTTGTGACATTTCTGTTAAGGCCTAATGCAAAAAACAAAATAATTTTATACATTTGTGCATTAGGAACTAACAATATGTTGGTTCGTTTTGAATCGAACTTACCCTAACTTATGAAAAATATAGCTGTCATACTTGCAGGAGGAATCGGTAGCCGATTGGGGCTATCTATCCCTAAGCAATTCTATAAAGTTGCAGGCAAAAGTGTTATCGAGCACACTATAACTGCATTTAATGACAACGAAAATATAGACGAGATTTATATCGTCATTCACAGCCAGTATAAGCAATTAATGGAAGTTATCTGCCTTAGGAATCATTGGGACAAGGTCTCAAAGATTCTTAACGGCGGTAGTGAGCGTTACCACTCTAGCCTCAGCGCAATCAATGCGTGTGAGCAAGAGTGCAATCTCATCTTCCACGACTCGGTGCGCCCACTGGTTAGCAACAAGATAATAAATGAAGTAGTAGCCAAGCTAGATGAGTGTAGTGCCATTGATGTGGCCATACCTATGGTAGACACTGTTATTCAATGCGACGGAGACTATATATCCGAGATTCCAGATCGCTCGTTGCTGTTCAGAGGCCAGACTCCGCAAGCCTTCAAGCTTTCGGTTATAAAACAAGCCTATGAGATAGCACTCAAAGACCCAAATTTTAAAACTACCGATGACTGTGGTGTGGTACGCAAATACATGCCGCAAGTTCCCATATACGTCGTAGAAGGCGAGGAGCAGAATATGAAACTCACCTACAAGGAGAACATCTTCCTTCTCGACAAACTATTCCAACTCAAATCAGAAAAACTTGTTCCCGCGCTCACAGAAGATATCTTTGTGGGCAAGGTGGTGGTAATC
>JAWXTS010000018.1:0-26340 GCA_044433305.1 Rikenellaceae bacterium
ATACCTATAAGGCTTCGGGCGTTGTTCTGCATACAATCAAGTATGGGGACAACTCGCTCATAGCATATATCTATACCGACCTCTATGGTCGTTTGAGTTATCTTGTGCGTGGTGTTAGTGGCAGTGGCCGCCGCACGCGAGGTAACAAGGCAGCCCTATTGCAACCTATGTCTGTCATAGAGTTTGAGGGCTATCAAAACCGTCATTCCCAGCTTCATAGCATGCGCGATGTTCGCAATAAGTTGGTTCTTAAGAGTTTGCCTTTCGATTTGAGCAAGAGTGCCATATCGCTGTTTATGGCCGAGGTGCTTTATCGTTTGGTGCGCGAGGAGACGCCCAATCAGCCGTTGTTTGATTTTGTTAGTAGCAGCGTTGAGGCTCTGGATATGGTGGACACTAAGGACAGAACGTCGATAGCTAACTTCCATCTGTGGTTCTTGGTTCAGCTGTCACGATTCTTGGGCTTCTATCCTTCGGGAGAGTACTCCTTAGGCGATGTGTTTGACATCAGAGAGGGCGTGTTCTGCTCGGGCCTTCCTTTTCACGGAACTTACATGTGTGAGCCGTCGGCTATGATACTGAATCAGATGATGAATGTTGAGCCTCAGGGGCTTGCTGAGGTTAAACTTTCGGGCGAAAAACGCAATCAATTTGTGGGTGACCTGCTTAATTTCATAGGCTTTCACTTCGATATGGTGCATAATATCAATAGCTTGAAAATATTGCAGGAAGTTTTCAGATAAATCTCAAGGAAAATTTGTATATTTACACTCAATTAAATAATAATTGACAAATGGTAAACGTACTTAATTCAGAGAATACCTTGCTAAATAGCTTTATGGCTGAATTGCGAGATGTTAACATTCAGAAAGATAGCATGCGCTTTCGTCGTAATCTTGAGCGCGTAGGTGAGATTATGGCTTATGAAATTAGCAAAACCCTAGACTATAAGGCGACATTGGTTGACACACCACTAGGTCAGGCTAGTATCATGATGCCAGATAAAGATATAGTCCTTGCCACCATTCTTCGTGCAGGAATCCCCTTCCATCAAGGTTTTTTGAATTACTACGATGGGGCACAAAATGCGTTTATCTCTGCCTTCCGCAAGTATAGCAAGGACGGCACTTTCAACATTAAAGTCGAGTACATTTCAACATGCGATTTGAATGGCAAGACACTTATCCTTATCGACCCTATGTTGGCCTCTGGAGCTTCTTTGGTCCTAACATATAGAGCCTTGGTTGAAGCAGCAGGACGTCCAAAATACCTACATGTTGCCGCCGCTATTGCTAGCGAGGAGGGTATAAACTATGCCAAGAAAGAACTTCATGGTACCAATACCACTATCTGGTGTGCAGCTGTGGATAGCGAGCTTACGGTTAAGTCGTATATCGTCCCTGGTTTGGGTGATGCGGGTGACTTGGCCTATGGAAGTAAATTGTAGAAATCAAATATATAACTATGTTTAGTTCAGATAAATATGCTGCACGCAGAGCCAAATTGCGTAATGACATCGAAAGCGGTATTATTCTTTTGCCGGGCAATAGAGAGTCGTCAACAAAC
The DNA here is from genome assembly GCA_044433305.1 of Rikenellaceae bacterium. GTDB lineage: Bacteria > Bacteroidota > Bacteroidia > Bacteroidales > Rikenellaceae > JAWXTS01. The sequence goes on from JAWXTS010000018.1 coordinate 1,567, forward strand.
TATCCATCAAATACTTATCACTTCCGTCAAGATAGTACCTTTCTCTACTTTTTTGGGCTTAATGTGCCCGAGCTGGTAGGTGTTATAGATGCCGACAGCGGAGTTGAGATGCTTGTGGGCGAGGATATTACCATAGACGATATTATATGGATGGGTGTTCAGCCTACCATCAATGCTATGGCACAGAGCGTGGGTGTTACAAGGAGCTGTGGCTATGCCGCTTTTGAGCAGTATATAAATGATGCTGTTAAGGCAGGTCGCAGAATACACTTCTTGCCTCCTTACCGCGCTGATATAACAATCTTCTTGTCTGAGCTGCTGGGCATGCCTTATCGTCAAGTTTCTAAAAATATATCTGTCAAGTTGGCTCTGGGCGTTGTTGCTCAGCGCGAGGCCAAAGATGCTGAGGAGATAGAAGAGATAGAACGTGCTTGCCGTATAGGCTATATGATGCATACCAAGGCTATGTCTATGTGTCGAGAGGGTCTCAAGGAACAAGATATTGCAGGCGAGATTGAGGGTATAGCCATGCGCTATGGAGCAGGAGTTTCCTTTGCCTCTATCGTCTCGCAGGATGGCCAAACCCTGCACAACCACTACCATGGCAACGAGCTGAAGAACGGTCGCTTGTTGCTTGTTGATGCTGGTGCAGAAACCAACATGAACTATTGTAGCGACTATACGCGCACCTTCCCTGTGAGCGGTAAATTCACTACCAAACAAAAGGAGATATACGAGATTGTGCTTGCAGCTCATGACCATGCTTTCAATATCTCTAAATCAGAAATGTTGTATCGCGATATTCATCTAGATTGCTGCAAGGAGTTAGTCAAGGGTCTTAAGGAGTTGGGCCTTATGAAGGGTGATGTCGACGCTGCTGTTGAGGCTGGGGCGCACTTCCTATTTATGCCTCATGGGCTTGGCCATAATATGGGTCTTGATGTGCATGACATGGAGAACATAGGAGAGAAGTATGTTGGTTATGATCAGGAGACTGAGCGTAGCGAGAAACTTGGACAGTCGTCTTTGCGTATGGGTCGTCGCTTGCGCGAGGGCTTTGTGATGACCGTCGAGCCAGGAATATACTTTATTCCCGATTTGATTAATAAATGGAAAAACGAAAAACTAAATACCGAATTTGTAAACTTTGATGCCTTGGATAGCTATTACGACTTTGGCGGAATACGTATCGAGGACGATATTCTGATTACCAAGGATTCGTGCCGCATACTGGGCGAGGATAAGATTCCTTCGACAGTGGCAGAGGTAGAGGAGTTTATGCAAGCAAATAGATAGATTAACTTTTATGGAATACGATTTTAAGTCCATCGAGCAGAGATGGCAGAGCAAATGGGCAGAGCAACAACTTTATAAGGTTGAGATTGACACCACACGCCCCAAATTTTATGTGCTAGACATGTTTCCTTACCCTTCGGGCGCAGGTCTACATGTTGGTCACCCGCTAGGTTATATAGCTTCAGATATATATACGCGTTATAAAACACTCAAGGGATTCAACGTTCTGCACCCTATGGGCTATGATGCCTTTGGATTGCCTGCTGAGCAGTATGCAATACAAACTGGTCAGCACCCCGCGGTTACCACACAGAATAACATCGCTCGCTATCGTGAGCAAATGGATAAGATAGGATTCAGCTATGACTGGTCTAGAGAGGTTCGTACATGCGATCCAGAGTATTATAAGTGGACACAGTGGGTATTCCTAAAGATGTTCGATTGCTACTACAACACAGCTGAGAGCAAGTGTAAGCCTATTTCGGAGCTTGTCTCACATCTTGAGAGCAAGGGAACCGAGGGCCTTAATGCCGCCGCAACAACAACCTTGGAGCTAACCGCTGAGCAGTGGGCAGAGCTAGACGAGAAGGCGCGTGAGGATGTTTTGCAGAACTACCGCTTGGCTTTCCGTGCCGATACTATGGTTAACTGGTGTGCCGAGCTAGGCACTGTGCTAGCCAACGACGAGGTTAAGGATGGTCTTTCGGTTCGCGGAGGCTTCCCTGTTGAGCAAAAGAGAATGAAACAGTGGCTACTGAGAGTATCTGCCTTTGCTGGTAGGATGCTTGAGGGCTTGGATAAACTAGAGTGGAGCGAGTCTCTGAAGGAGATTCAGCGCAACTGGATAGGTCGTAGCGAGGGTGCTCAGATGTTCTTCGATATTGACGGTCTGGAGCAGAAGCTAGAGGTATTCACTACACGCCCTGATACGGTTTATGGTGTTACATTTATGGTGTTGGCTCCTGAGCACGAGCTTGTCGAGCAGCTTACAACTCCAGAGTATTCTCAAGGCGTAAGCGACTATATAGCACAAACTAAGAAACGCTCTGAGCGTGAGCGTATGACCGAAATACGTAATGTCAGCGGACAGTTTACTGGTAGCTATGCCATTAATCCACTTACAGGAAACAAGATTCCTATCTACCTTAGCGACTATGTTTTGGCAGGTTATGGAACGGGAGCCATTATGGCAGTGCCTGCTCACGACAGCCGTGACTATGGTTTTGCCAAACACTTCGACTTGCCTATCGTGCAGGTTGTTGAGGGCGGTGACATCTCAGTGGAGAGCTATGACGCTAAGTCGGGCAAGCTGATGAACTCAGACATACTTAATGGCCTTGACGTTAAGCAAGCCATGGTGCGTATGCTTGATGAAATCGAGACACGAGGAATTGGTAAACGCCGTGTTAACTACCGTTTGCGCGATGCTATCTTCAGCCGCCAGCGTTACTGGGGCGAGCCATTCCCAATCTACTATAAAGATGATATTGCACATACCTTGTCGCCAGAGCAGTTGCCATTGGAGTTGCCAGCCATACAGAACTTTGGCCCAACAGAGCAGGGCGAGCCACCATTGGCACGTGTCGAGAACTGGAAGACAGCCGACAACTTCCCATTGGAGCTGAGCACCATGCCGGGCTTTGCAGGTTCGTCAGCCTACTATTTGCGTTATATGGATCCTCATAATAGCGAGGCTCTTGTGTCTAAGCAGGCAAATGAATACTGGCGCAATGTTGACTTGTATGTAGGTGGTATAGAGCATGCTACGGGTCACCTTATGTACTCTCGATTCTGGAATATGTTCCTTTACGACTTGGGATATGTTTGTGAGGCAGAGCCATTCAAGAAGCTTGTTAATCAGGGCATGATTCAGGGGCGTTCGAACTTTGTTTACAGAATCAAGGGCACCAACAAGTTTGTGTCCCTTGGTCTTAAAAAAGAATATGACACACAAGAAATACACGTAGATGTAAATATTGTCAAGAACGATATTCTTGATACAGAAGCCTTTAAGGCGTGGTTGCCAGAGTATGCAGATGCCGAGTTTATCTTGGAGGACAACCGCTATGTTTGTGGCTGGGCTGTCGAGAAGATGAGTAAGTCTATGTACAATGTTGTTAACCCAGATTATATCGTAGAGCAGTATGGTGCCGACACGCTTCGTATGTACGAAATGTTCTTGGGTCCGTTGGAGCAGGCTAAGCCTTGGGACACTAACGGCATAGATGGTGTTCATAAGTTCTTGCGCAAGGTTTGGCGTTTGGCCTTTGACAATAAGGGCGAGCTTAATATCTCTGAGCAGGAGCCAACACCTGCCGAGCTTAAGACCCTGCATAAGACAATCAAGAAGGTGGGTGAGGATATAGAGAACTTCTCGTTCAATACTTCTATCAGTGCCTTTATGATTTGTGTCAACGAGCTTAACGAGCAGAAATGTAATAAGAGAGCTATCCTAGAACCTTTCTTGGTTGTGCTCAACGCCTTTGCTCCTCATATCACAGAGGAGATGTGGTCGCTTATGGGTCACAAAGATTCTATATGCAAGGCCAGCTTCCCATGCTATGATGAGAAGTTTTTGGTTGAGGATTCTGTTGAATATCCTATATCGTTCAACGGTAAGGTGCGCTTTAAACTGACCTTGGCTGCAACATTAAGCCCTAAGGAAGTTGAGGCTATTGTGCTTTCTGACGAAAATACACTTAAGTATCTAGACGGCAAGGCAGCGAAGAAAGTCATTGTCGTGCCACGCAAAATTGTTAATGTGGTAATGTAAGAACCACGTTGTATTAAAAAAAGCTAAGGCCTCGAATTTTCGGGGCCTTAGTTCTTTTTAAGGTAATGTTGTCATTCCTATGCGCTGTCTTATAAGATTAACTATCAGTCTTTGTTGGTCGGGTGTTCCTTGGTCTAATGAGTTGACACACAGGAACTTTGCTTTTTCGTTGTTCTTGATAGCGTTGTATTCTCTTTTGAACTTATCTAATCTATTTGGCGACGGCTTGATATACTCTATAATTTTGTAGATTGAGCCATGATCTCGTGTTAGATTAGGTGTTATAATACACTTGCCCTTGTGTGCAAGCATTGTATGCACTAGGGACTGAGGGTTAAACTGTGACTTATGTCTAAATCGATGTTTGATATTTGCCACCAGAGCCTGAGGGTTCTTTGCATAGAACTCTTCGATGACGCTTTTCTTAAGTGCTAGTGGGGTATGCATAATACGCACAAATCGCCACCAGCGAGACTTGCCTCCCAGTAGGCATGCCGAGTTCAGCATGCTGTCCCTGAATTTGAATTGCGTGTGTCCAACCTTTAGTCTTCCTAGTAGCTGCATAAAGCGAGCAGTGCAGGTAAAGTGCCAGTAGCCGTAGGTGACTATTTTGTCATCTACGAACCAGTCTTTAGGAGAAACTGGAGACAATAGCAAGAAGTCATCATTTAGGTACACAAAATTCTCACTCAGCCCAGGTATTCTGTGCAACATAGTCTCGATAGACAAACTATTAAATGTAGGTAGGTACTGCTCATAGCCCTCAAATAGTACTTTGTGGTCCACAATCTCGATGGGTATAGTATTGTCAGGGAAGAACTTGTTGATGGTCTCTTCCACGTTAGGGTCTTGGTTATCGGTGACAATAAAAATACGGTTTATGAATGGTGCGAATTTGATTATGGATGCAACACAGTAATCAATCTCACCGACAGACCTAAAACGCGTTATGCCTGCTATGTCGTCATTCTTATGCTCCTGAGCATTAGATAGGTAAGAGATTCTCTTTTGTGTGTGAGCCGGATCATCTCCATCTACCCATGTGATAACAACATCTATTTTGTTTGCGATAGTCATTCTTATTTTGAGAGTTTTATGTTAAGCCTTTCTTGTATCCATGTCCTGAACATAGCTTGTTCTTCTGTGCTGGCTTTGTCTAGCGAGTTGATGCAGCCAAACATCAAGTTTTTATTACCGCTAGCCTTATCTAATTTTCTGGCCATATATCCTTCTTTGCTCTTGTCGGGTTTTAGAAACAAGACCTTGTCGTCTTCGGGTATATACTTGCACTGGCCTTTGCTCTCTGCTAGTAAGTGGCAGAGCACCTGAGGGTTAAACTGTGTGTGTTCCCTGAATCTATGCTTTATATTGTGTACGATATGTTCGGGATGCTTCTGGTAATATTCAACTAGGCAGCTCTTGTGTAGGGCAATGGGTGCGTGTGGAAAATATCTGAAGTAGCTCTTGCCCAGTAGTTTAGCGGCATTGAGCATGGCGTCCTTATATCCAAATTGCTGTGCCCCTCCCTTTAGCGACTTAGCCCATCTTAGAAGCTCGGCCTGCCATGTAGGAAACTTACTTCCATAGCACACTAGGCTGTCTCCGACGAACCAATCCTCAGGGCTGATTGGTGCAGCCAGAAAGAAATCATCGTTCAGGTAAACAAAATTCTCACTCAAATTAGGCATCCTAAACAACATGGTCTCAATAGATAAACTATTGAAGTTGGGTAGGTATTGTTCGTATCCCTCAAATAATACCTTGTGGTCTACAATCTCGATAGGGGTCTTATTATCGGGGAAGTTGCGCTCAACAAAAGGTATTAGCTTTGGGTCTTGATTATCTGTTACGATAAATATCTTGTTAACAAAAGGAGCAAAACGAAGTATAGAACCCACGCAAAACTCAATCTCTCCGATAGAGCTAAAGCGGGTAGAGCCAGCGATATCATCATGCTGGTCCTCCTTGCTACCTGTTATATATGTCTTCCTTTTGCTTTTGTGTGTAGGATCTTCTCCATCCACCCAAGCAATTACTATATCTATCATATTATGTGTGACTTAGCTTAGATGATGTTAGAAAATCGTTCTGGTATTTCTACTACAAACTTCAACCCAAAAACTGTTGGTTTGTTAAGCGCGAAGATGGGACGGCAGAACCTCTGCATGGTGCGCACAAGGGGGATGGTTTTATCCCAGCTGAGAACCTTGGCTTTGGTGATTATAAGTATGGTTCTAGCGCGCTTTTTGAGGTGTCGAGACCAGCCATTGGCTACGCGGTCGGTTTCATTCATGCGCTTTTGAAGGAGCATCATGTCTACGCTGCCCAAGTGAAATAAGTATAGGTTTGGGTCTATATGGTAGTTGCATCCCTTGACACGGTGGAAACCCGAGCCCCATTGTTGAGGGCGCATCAAGGTGTTGGTCTTTGTGTAGCGTGACGACAGATAACCGTACTTGCGTTGGTTAAGAACGGGAAGGTCTGCAAGCAGCTCGCTCTCGTTATCTAGGTGTTGACCTACGTCTATGCCTAGTCCAGAGACAGTATATTTATTCTTGATGGTGCTCAGGTACTCTGGCAGCGACTTGCCCACAAGAGGGTCGACAACCAAAAACTCGTCAACATCGGTGCCAATGACAATATCATACTTTTTGAAAAGCTCGGCTGCCGTGGCAGAAATTAGCTCTATACGTCCCTTATCTGCACGAGCAACCTTGCCACCCACACGTTCACATATGGTGACATTGACATTGCGACAGAAGTCGGGTGCTTGCTGGTCTTTGCCGTCCATTAGCACATAAAGGTTCTCCTCTCCCAACTCCTTGGCATAGTATGCAACCCATCGTTTGAGGAACAATTCGTCGTTACGAACCATTGTTATTGCACAGACTTTTTTCATATATCTTGAGCCGTAAAAGGATTTTAATTTGCTTTATTGGTATGCTTTGTAAGCATGCTATATATCATAGATATGCTCACCTTTACAAAGTTAAAAAAAAATATCGTTTTGCAAAGTTTAAGGGCGTAATAATACCAAGAATGGTCTCGGTAAGAATTTCATAAGAAACCCCACTTGCATTATCTGCTAGTGGGGTCCCTGTTATCAATATTGCGTAAAACTATTGTCTTACCAGTTCAATATCTTGTAGTAGTCGTACTCCTCTGGGTTAGGGATAAACTTAGAAGCCTCCTCGTAGTCAGCCTCGCAGATATAATCTACACCCTCGGTAACGATGTATCTGATACGGTCAGAGTTAACGTTTACTAGACGTGGATTGATTTTACCAGTCTCCTTGTCCTGAAGATCTTTCAAGTAAAGAGGGCTAGCGTTACCGATAGAATCGATATATACCATACATCCTGAAATGCCTGCCTCATATAGTTTCATGGCACCGTGACCTAGCGCAGCACAGTAGTTCAAGTCGAACGCGATAGGGTCAACACATCTAACCTCGTACCCAATTTCTACTGGGCGAGACTTGACTTTTAGACCTAGCTCTTTAGCTCGTTGCTCAAACATAGTGTTGAAAATCACAGCTTTACTTACTTTTCCTAGCTCTGGGTGACCATGCTCGTCATAGCTGAACGTGATACCAGAATTAATCATCTCATCCTCGTCAAGTGCGTGGAACACACCCTCAGAAATCATGATAGCACCATAGTTTTTGCCTATCATTGTACGTTTAACGATACAAGATACAATCAGTTTAAGGATTTTCTCAAGAGTGATTTCAGTCTTGTTGAAAATCTCAGGAATGATAATCATAGGACATTGAGAAGCCGAACCTATACCTAGTGCAAGGTGACCTGCTGAGCGACCCATTGCTGCAATGATAAACCAGTTCTCGCTGGTTTGAGCATCTGTCATAACCGTCTTTGCGATGCTTGTACCTGCATTTTGTGCAGTTTGGAAGCCGAAAGTATTGGTGCCCATAGGTAGAGGCAAGTCGTTGTCAATAGTCTTAGGAACGTGTATATTGGCAATGTGGTACTGTTTCTCGTCCAAGAAACGAGAAATACGGTTTGCAGTTGATGCAGTGTCATCACCACCTACTGTTATAAGCAACTGTATGTTGTTGCTTACGAAGAAGTCAAGGTTGAAGTTTTCCTCAAAATCTTTGTCCGTAGGTTTAAAGCGACTCATTTTTAGATAAGATCCACCGCGTGTAAAGATTTCCTCGGCAATAGTGTCAGTCATCTCTTCGACGCGAGGATTCTTAGAAAATATACCTGAGTAACCACAGTGCATACCGATAACACGGTATCCTTTTTTTAGAAAAATTTTGGTTACGCTGCCTACAACGGCATTCATTCCAGGGGCTGGTCCGCCTCCAGTTAGTATAGCAATGGACTTTTTCATAATTATTATAAGGTCTTAAATTAGTTTCTAAAACAAATATAACAAATTGTTGTGTGTTTTCAAACTTTTTACACGTTTAAATATTAAAAATATTTGAATTTTTTTGCATCAATTCATGGATATTAAAAATTATTAGTACATTGTACAAAATTTTGTTATGTTGCATAATTTTTTTAAAATATTGGCCATCCTTTTATTCTCTACTCTGGGCCTCAAAGCTCAGAGCAATTTCCGTGCCTACACCTCTGTTAATGAAGATTACATTGATGGCGAGAGGATTATAAATGTGGATGTCAAGCCTATCGTAAAATATCCCCGCCCAATAGACACACGAAGGTACGCAAGATTGATATATAATATAAAGGTGGTTTACCCCATAGCGCAGCAGGCTCACTACTTGCTAAATCAAGCTGAGCAGACTATGATGAGTATGGATTCTAAGAAGGACCAGAAAGATTATATAAAGAACCTCGAAGAGCAGCTCAAAGAAGAATATACCCCAGTGCTCAAGCGTATGACTTACTCTCAGGGGCGTGTTCTGCTTAAGCTTATTGATAGGCAAACCAGCCACACATCATATTCGTTGGTCAAGGAGTTGCGCGGTAGCTTCAGTGCTTTCTTCTGGCAGGGAGTTGCTCGTTTGTTTGGTGCCAACCTAAAGATGGAGTACGATGCCGAGGGTGAGGATAAGGAGATGGAACGCCTTATTCGCCTTTATGAGTTGGGGCTGATATAAATTCTCTGTATGTAGCCCCGTCTACTAATTTACCGCCACAAAAAAAAGGCCCTCCTTGTGGGAGAGCCTTGAACATTGGGGCACAAGTGCCGCCTTATTCTGTGTAGTAATCTTTAATTGCTTGTGAGTCATTCCTAACCCAAAGCCTCGTTTGATACTACTTTACTGTTTTAACTACTTTAGTAAAAGCCGCTGGGTGATTCATCGCTAGGTCAGCCAAAACCTTACGGTTAAGCATGATACCTTTTGCGTTAAGTTTACCCATTAGTTCTGAATAAGTCATACCGTTGTTGCGAGCTGCTGCGTTGATACGCTGAATCCACAAGCTACGGAATTGACGTTTTTTGTTTTTGCGGTCTCTATACGCGTATGTTAGACCTTTTTCAACGGTGTTTTTTGCTACCGTCCATACGTTTCCCCTTGAACCGAAGTTACCTTTAGCAAGTTTAAGAACTCTCTTTCTTCTTGCTCTTGATGCTACTGCATTTACTGACCTTGGCATAATTTTAAAGTTTTGCGAGTTTTTAGCGAAGCGGTTCTCCCACTCTCTTTGGGGCTAAATAACTCTTAATTTAACATTTGCGTTGACTCGAATTATTTTACGAGCAACAATTTTACGTTTGCGCTATCTACCTCAGATACTAGACCAGAGTAAGTTAGGTTACGTTTTTGTTTTGTTGTTTTCTTTGTAAGAATGTGGCTTTTAAAAGCGTGTTTTCTTTTGATTTTTCCTGAGCCAGTTAGCGTAAAACGCTTCTTTGCACCAGAATTGCTTTTCATTTTTGGCATGATACTAAAATATTAAGTTAAACAGTCCACAAAGGTAAGTCTTTTTATTCGAGTTTACAAATTTTTTGTAAATAGCTCACCAAATAGTGTGGCTGAGGTACAGTCATTTATCTTCACAGTGGCATAATCGCCTATCTTGCAGTCGGCTCTGTCGAACACGACAACTCGGTTTTGAGATGTGCGGCCTATCATTTGTTTGTCGCTGCGCTTTGATACGCCCTCGACCAAAATCTCAAATACCTTACCAACATCTTTGCGGTGGCTCTCAAGGCTCAACTTGTTCTGAAGCTCTATAATCTCTGTCAAGCGCGCGGTCTTGGTAGCCTCGTCGATGTCATCTTTCATGGTGCGGGCAGCCTTGGTGTCGGCACGCTCAGAGTATTTAAACATATAGGCTGAGTCGTAGCCTACTTCGCGCATAAGCGATAGGGTAAGCTCGTGGTCCTCAGGTGTTTCACTGCAGAAGCCTGCTATGATGTCCGTTGTTATGGCACAGTCGGGTATGGCTTTGCGTATGGCGGCTATACGCTCCAAATACCATTCGCGCGTGTAGCGGCGGTTCATAAGTTCGAGCATACGGCTGCTGCCCGATTGTGCAGGTAGGTGTATGCTACGGCATATACGCTCGTTACCAGCTATGGTTTCTATAAGCTTGTCGCTCAAGTCTTTAGGGTGAGATGTTGCAAAACGTACTCTGACTTGATTGCTTAGGCATGCAACTGCATTTATAAGTTCTGCAAAGTCATGTATATTGTCGTCGCCCTCCCATTTGTAGGAGTTTACGTTTTGGCCTAGCAGGGTGATTTCCTTGTAGCCTGCATCCAGAAGCTCTTGTGCTTCTCTGATTATGGTCTTTGGGTCACGGCTACGCTCGCGGCCACGAGTGTAAGGCACCACGCAGTAGGTACACATATTATTACAGCCACGCATGATAGAGATAAAGGCACTGACTCCATTTGCATCTAGGCGCACAGGCGAAATCTCTCCGTATGTCTCCTCGGTGCTCAGAATGACATTTACGCCTCTGCCGCCAGCCTCCGTTTCGCGAACCAGTTTGGGTAGGCTTCGGTAGCTGTCGGGTCCAGCAACAAGGTCAACGGGATACTCGCCCTCAAGAAGACTCTCCTTTAGGCGTTCGGCCATGCAGCCTATGATACCTATTCTTAGTTTCTTGTTGGTTTTTCTGTATTTGCTAAGCTCTTTCAAGCGGCCCCAAACGCGTTGCTCGGCATTGTCGCGTATAGAGCAGGTGTTGACTAGAATCAAGTCGGCCTGCTCAACTTGTTTTGTGTAAACAAAACCCTCTCTTTGAAGTATAGATAGTACCACCTCGCTGTCGTTGGCGTTCATCTGACAGCCGTAGGTTTCGATATATACCTTCTTGCCATCGCCAACGATAGGGCGTACTGAGGTTATATTGTTGATATTCATATTAATAAAGGAAGTTGTTGAACGGGAAACGGCCTGCATGAATCTCTCTGACCATGCCGTATAGGTCGTTACGTAGTTTGTCTATGCCTATTTTCTCGCGTGCCGAGATAAAGATGCAAGGGGTCTCCTGTTTTGCAATCCATATCTTACGTAGGTCGTCGAGCGAATAGTTCTGGTTTGTCATTGGGGTCAAATCGTCCTCGTCCTTCTGAGTGTAGGTGTACGAGTCTATCTTGTTGAATACGATGAACACGGGTTTCTCGCCTGCTCCAATCTCTTGCAGCGTTGTGTTAACCACATTTATCTGGTCTTCAAACTGAGGGTGCGATATGTCGACAACATGAATCAAGAAGTCGGCTTCGCGAACCTCATCCAAGGTAGACTTGAAAGACTCTACCAGCTGAGTAGGTAACTTGCGGATAAATCCTACTGTATCAGAAAGCAGCAGCGGCATATTGTCCAACACCACTTTTCGTACCGTAGTATCCAAGGTCGCGAAGAGCTTGTTCTCTGCAAAAACCTCACTCTTGCTCATGATATTCATTATGGTAGACTTGCCCACATTGGTGTAGCCAACGAGTGCTATACGAACCAAGCTGCCGCGGTTGCCACGCTGAGATGCCATCTGCACATCAATCTTGCGTAGCTGCTCTTTGAGGCGGCTGATGCGGTCACGGATAATACGGCGGTCGGTCTCGATTTCGCGCTCACCAGGACCACGCATGCCGATACCGCCTCGCTGACGCTCAAGGTGGGTCCACATACCTGCTAGTCGTGGCAATAGGTATTGGTATTGAGCCAGCTCGACTTGCGTTTTGGCGTATGCTGTTTTTGCGCGCTGGGCGAAGATGTCGAGGATAAGATTTGTGCGGTCAAGGACTTTGCATCCCATAACAGATTCGATGTTGCGCATCTGTGTGGGGCTCAACTCGTCGTCGAAGATGACAACGTCAATCTCGTTTTCTTTGACATAGGCAGCTACTTCTTCAAGCTTGCCCTGACCCAAGAATGTGCGTGAGGAAGCATGAGCCAGACGCTGAGTGAATCGTCGCATGGTCATTGCGCCAGCTGTCTGAGCCAGAAACTCTAGCTCGTCGAGGTATTCTAGTACCGTAGATTCATTTTGTTTGTCGGTTATCACCGCCACTAGTACGGCTCGTTCTTCGACCGCTTGTTCTTTTTTCTTTTCTATCATATTTTTTTAGTGCGAGGTGTGAGTCAGTTTTGTTTTAGCATTTAGTCTGTGCACCTCTGCGGGGGCGGCATGATAAGTGGTTTGTTGCTTAGCATACCTTATATAAAAGAAAGTGCCCCAAAAAAATGACTTTTTTGAGACAACCTTCTTTATTCTTATTTATCGTGGAGCTTATAGCTCCGTAAATTTGCGTTGGAGACTATTGGATACGGAAGTCTACTGGCAAAGTGTATTTGATAGGCACTGGAGTGCTACGTTGTTTACCAGGGCTCCATTTTGGTGAAGACTGGATAACACGAACAGCCTCGTCAGCTAGTGTTTGGTCTGGGCTAGCAAGAACAGCGATACGTCCTACTGAACCATCTCTCTCAACAACGAACTGAAGAGTTACACGACCTTGGATACCGTTCTCCATAGCGATAACTGGGTATTTAAGTCTGTTCATAACCCAAGTACGGAAACTGTTAAGGTCACCACCTCTAAATGAAGGCATCTCCTCAGCAACCATGAAAGGTACGTCCTCTACTACTTCCTCTACTTGAGGTGCTTGAGGTACGAACTCGATATCCTCGCTAAACTCGTTAAAGTCGAAAGACGTTTCTACCTTAGCGTCGTCTTTCACGATTTGGATTATGTCAGAAACAACAGCAATAGTTTGTTGTACTGGGGTAGGAGGTTTTGTGTCTTGGCGTGTTACCTCCATAAGTTCGTCTTCAACGATAGCAGCAACTGGAGCTACGTCTTCAACGATTTTTTCGCTTTGACTAAAGCTGAAAAGCAAGATAACTGCCAATAGCGATACTAGCAATCCAATTTCCATGAACAAACCACGTTTGTTCTGCAAGTCGGCCTGAGGGGTTTTTTTAAGTTCCATGTCTTAGTAATTTATTTTAAATTATTTTTGGCTGGTGGTTTTTGCTAATAGCAGGTGTTCTTTAAAAATGAAGTATAATACTTATTTTTAAGCGTACATCTCCTATCAGCTTAGGTTTAATACCACAAATATACAAACATTTTTTTATATACAAAACCTATAATGACTTTTTTGTTGCAATAAATTGTAAAAAGAATTACATTTGTCACATCATTGGGGGGATTAGCTCAGTTGGCTAGAGCGTTTGCATGGCATGCAAAAGGTCATCGGTTCGATTCCGATATTCTCCACATAATAAAAAGGGGCCGATTGTCGCTCCTTTTTTAATTTAATTTCACAACTAATATATGAGTAAGATTTCTCTCTTTGGCATGACCTTGACTCAGCTTCAGCAGGTGGCTGGGCAGATAGGACTGCCTCGTTTTGCGGCCAAACAAATTGCTGGTTGGCTATATAATAAACGTGTGGAGGACATCGATCAGATGACCAACATCTCGCTTGCAATGCGCGAGAAGCTAAAGGAGAATTATGAGGTCGGTCGCTCACAGCCAATAGATACGGCTGTGTCGGTTGACGGAACAAAAAAATATATCTTCCAGACCAGCCCTAATAATTATATAGAGTCGGTGATGATTCCCGATGAGCCACGAGCCACGCTGTGCGTTTCGTCGCAGGTGGGTTGCAGGATGGGTTGTCATTTTTGTATGACTTCGCGACTGGGCCTAAACTCTAGCCTCAGCGCAAACCAAATTATCAATCAAGTGGTCTCGATTCCTGAATCTCAGAAACTTACCAATATCGTGTATATGGGTATGGGCGAGCCTATGGATAATATCGATGCTGTGCTGGACTCGCTAGAGATTATGACCTCGGACTGGGGCTATGCTTGGAGTCCTACGCGCATAACGGTTTCGACGGTGGGTGTGATTCCTGCCATGAAGCGTTTCTTGGATGAGTCCAAGGCCCATTTGGCTGTCAGCCTTCATAATGCAATTTCGGCCGAGAGACGCAAGATGATGCCCGTAGAGAATAAATATCCTATTGCTCAAGTTATCGAGCTGCTCAAGAAATATGATTTCTCACACCAGCGTCGAGTGAGCTTTGAGTATATAGTGTTCAAGGGGCTGAATGATTCGCCTGCCCACCTAAAGGCCTTGGTGCGTATGTTGGGTTCGCTGGCCTGCCGAGTGAATTTGATTCGCTTCCACACTATTCCAAATAGTGAGTTCATCGGTGCCGACCAACAAACCATGGTTAACTTCAGAGATACTCTTACGCGCCATGGAATAATTACCACCATAAGGGCCTCGCGAGGTGAAGATATTCAGGCCGCCTGCGGATTGTTGGCTGGCGAGAAGAAGGAGCAGTAGAGAGCTGGCCTCTATACAATAAGTTGAATTTTTAAAGTTGAAAAAAATATGAATAAGACATCTGTGTTGCTTGTCTATACTGGTGGTACCATCGGTATGAAAACGGATCCTGAGACTGGGTCACTAAAACCTTTCGACTTCAAGGATATATATAAGGAGTTCCCTTATCTGAAAATCTTGCCTGTGGATATAGACTTCATCAAGCTCGATCCTATCGACAGCTCTGATGTTACCATCACTCTGTGGCAGAAGCTTGCTATTCTGATTCAAGATAACTACTATAAGTTTGATGGTTTTGTAATCTTGCACGGCACCGACACCATGGCTTATAGTGCTTCGGCTCTGAGCTTTATGTTGGAGAATCTGGCCAAGCCAGTGGTGTTTACGGGTAGTCAGTTGCCTATGGGTGTGCTGAGGACGGATGGTCGCGAGAACTTGATTACGGCAATAGAGATGGCTGCAGATTTAAGAAATGGCAGGGCCATTGTTCCTGAGGTGTGTATCTACTTTCAGAATAAGTTGTACCGTGGCAACCGTGGCAGAAAGCGTAGCGTAGAGCAGATGAACGCTTTCACTTCAGATAATTACCCTACGCTGGCCGAGGTAGGTGTCAACATAAAATATAATGATGCTAATATCTTGTCGGCCGATAGGTTCGAGCCTTTGCGCATAAGCACAGAGATGGATCGTTCGGTTGTTGTGGTTAAGATTTTCCCTGGAATCACAGAGAATGTGTTCCGTGCAATGCTCAATGTCGAAGGGGTGAGAGCTGTTGTTCTAGAGACTTTCGGCTCGGGCAATGTTCCTACCTTTGGGTGGCTTATCACTGCCATAGAGGAGACTCTTGCTCGCGGAGTTGTTATCTTGAATGTCACTCAGTGCTCTAAGGGTGGGGTGTCGATGTCCCTTTATAATGCAGGATTGAACCTTCTTAATGCTGGAGCTGTCAGTGGTCGCGATATGACTACCGAGGCTGCAGTGACCAAGCTTATGTATCTTATGGGCAAGGGCTATACCAACGAGGAGATAGTAAAGTTGCTTAATATATCGTTGCGCGGCGAGGTTACTGTTTAGCGTAATGTGTCTATAATAAAAAATAAGCTCGACTGAACCAGTCGAGCTTATTTTTATTTATGTCTATAACAGATTATTTAATCATCTTATAGTATAGGATGTCTGTTACACCTGCTGCACCTCTAGGAGCTGGCAAGCCAAACTCCATAGCTAAGTCGCTATATGCTTGGTTGTTAAGCTCTTTACCTACGTGATAAAGAACAACTGCTGCGCTAGATGTGCTGATTGGTTTGATCTGCATGTGAGGCCATTTGCTTGGCTCTTTCCAGTAAGGAATAACATAATCAATACCCCAAGACATGTTGCGTCCGTTAGCTCCAGTGTAGTCCCAAACTGGAACACCGATTTTCTTAGCCATGATGTTGGTGCGGTTTACAGCACTAAGTGAGAATGTAGTGTAGTGTAGCCCAAGTGTACGAGCAATCTCGTGAGGCATAGTACTATCTTTTGCAATTTGTTTTGGTAGGCGAGGTAGTTGGTCAGCAACAATCATGTCTCTAAGGCGTGTGTAATCGCCAGTGTACATAGTTACCGCTTCGCGATAAGCCTCGTACCATAGACCGTGGTTGTTTTGAGACATAGCCTCAGCTTGACCGTGGCTACTGTTCTCTATCCAATAGCGGAAAGCTATTGCCCAGTCCTTAAGAGCTGCTTCGTCCTCGGCAGTCCAAGATTTTGAAGATGAGATGATTTGAGCTGCATTTAGACCTGAAGATACTGTACGAGCCTCCATAACACCTGTACCTCTGATACGTTCCATACCTGGAACATATTGTGCAAAAGTCAAGTTAGGGTTCATGCCTGTTACTGGATCTAGGAACCATTCGCGTAGGAAATCAGCTGCTTTAGCTGCGTATTTTTCGTCACCTGTAAAGTAGTACATCATAGCTAGAGACTGAGTAGCGTCACCCATTGTGCCACCGATTGTACGCTCAACAAAATCGTAAACTTCAGGGTTGCGAACACCGTCGTTACGAACATAAGGTATACCTGTGTCTGAATCTGGATCTGGCCACCAGTATGGAGATAATGATATATAGTCGCGAGGGTCGCGGCTAGGAGCTGTGCGTTTCTTACCTTCAACGATAGATACAGGCTTCATATTTAGATACTTAGCATCTGTGTTCTTTTTGAATGAGTTGAACAGCGGCATGATAGCAGGATCCCCTGCCTCAATAGCTTTTTTGGCCTCACGCATAAGGTCGTCATCGAAGTACAATGAAATGATCTGAGAAGGATCAACGGTGACTTCAGTCTTAGTAGTGTTCTGGTTACTCTCAGCGGTTTTCTTCTGAGCGCAACTAGTAAACCCTATTAGAGCGATAGCAACAAATAGTAGAGTTTTTTTCATTAGGTTATTTTATTTAGGTTATGTTATTGTTAGCTTCAATAAAAAGGTTGTCCAAATATAAGTATAAATTATCTGAATAGCCACATTTGACCATTTATTTTTTAATATT
The DNA here is from genome assembly GCA_044433305.1 of Rikenellaceae bacterium. Taxonomy (GTDB): domain Bacteria; phylum Bacteroidota; class Bacteroidia; order Bacteroidales; family Rikenellaceae; genus JAWXTS01. The sequence goes on from JAWXTS010000018.1 coordinate 18,925, forward strand.
TTTTTGTTTGGCGGTGGCTGCGTGTGGTATTTATAACGTATTTGGCCATATTTGTATAGTTTGTCGTGCCCGTAAAATTGATGCTAGGGTGAGGGTGTTTGGTGTATTTTTTATATTTTTGCAGCCACTATGTTGAAATCACTAATCGCGGGAGCTAAAACCTCTAACAAGGCAATATGGAATATTGCTTATTCAATAATGCTGGGCAATCTAGCTCAAACAATAATCGCCTTTACGGATACTGCATTCTTGGGTCAGTTGGGCGAGGTTGAGCTTGGGGCGGCAGCCATGTCGGGCATATACTACTTCTTCTTTACAACCCTTGCGTGGGGTTTCTCTATCGGTGTGCAGATTATTATAGCTCGCAGATTGGGCGAGGGGCAGATAGACAAGATTGTCTCGACACTGCTCCATGGCTTTGTCTTTATACTCTTCTTTGGTTCTGCTTTATTTGGAGTCATTCACTTTCTGAGCCCTACATTCTTGCGTGCGGTGCTCTCCTCAGATAATGTTTATAATGTGTCGATGGACTTCTTGTCTTATCGTGCGTATGGCATATTCTTCGCCTCGCTGAACTTTATGTATCGCTCGTTTTATATAGGTCTGTCAAAAACAAGATCTATAAGTTACTCTACGGTGATTATGGCGTTGGTGAATATCTTTTTGGATTGGGCATTGATATTCGGTACGCCGTTTAATTCGCCTATGGGTGTTCAGGGTGCGGCGTTGGCCTCTGTTGCGGCTGAGGTGTCGGCAACCATATTCTTTACCATATATACTATGGTCACTCACCCCGTGCAAGGACACAGGGTGTTCCGTCGTTTCAAGTTCGAGATGGAGAATATACGAGGCGTGCTCAAGTTGTCACTACCAACCATGATGCAGAAGATGGTATCTTATGGCCTGTGGCTCTATTTCTTCTTTATGGTCGAAAGCATGGGTGAGAGGGAGCTTGCCGTAACCATGGTGCTGCGTAATATCTTTATGATGATATCTATTCCTGCCTTTGCCTTTGGTGCAGCGTCTAACACCATAACCAGCAGGCTTATAGGTGAGGGTCGAGAGGACGAGGTTGTGCCCACGGTGTATAAAGTTATAAGAATGAGTCTTATCATTACCGCTCCTTTGTTGCTGCTTATAATCTTTGCTCCAGCCTTCTGGGTGTCACTTATAACCAACAGCCAAGCCATAGTTGAGGCTGCAGTGCCTATCTGCTACCTGCTGTGCGTAACGGTTCTGACCTTCTGTGTGGGTATGGCTTTCTTCGAGGCTGTATCGGGTACGGGATACACACAAAAGGCCTTCTATATAGAAATAGCGGCCTTAGTGTTGTATGCGTTGGTTATATGGTATACGGTGAGCGTGGCTCAAGCGCCGCTTATTTATGTGTGGTCTAGCGAAATCATTTATAGCGGGATGATGTGTGTGCTGACCATATTATTTATGAAGCACTATAATTGGCGCAAGCGTAATATGTAGCCCGCGGCATAGACTTACCACCATATATAATATATGTAGATAAGTATAAGTATTATGACTGCCGAACCTACCTTAAAGGCAGGCGTGGTCTTGAATATGCCCTTAGTATATTTGGTCTTTTGTTGCTCCACAGGTTTATTTTCTATGAGTGCAAATACCCAAATTATCGCGCAGCACAGCAAGAATACGTATCCCATACGGTCCATGAAAGGCATCTCGGGGAATGCTAGCTTGAACACAAGAGAGAAAATGAAAGTTCCTAGGGCCGCGGCCAAGGCACCGTTCGAGGTGGCTCTCTTGTAGAAGAATCCTGCAAGGAAGATTGCCAGCGCACCTGGAGAAACGAACCCTGTAAATTCCTGAATATAGAGAAAGGCCTGATCAAGGTTTGTAAGCACGGGGGCCACGCAGCTGGCTATGAATAATGCTACAAAGCTAGATATGCGTCCCACGTTGACTTTCTTGGTCTCTGAGGCGTCCTTGTCAAAGTAGGCACAGTAGATGTCCATGGTGAAGATGGACGATATGGAGTTCATCATAGAGGCTAGCGAGCTGACGATGGCTGCCACGAGTGCCGCAAAGGCTAGTCCTCGTAGTCCACTTGGTATCAAAGCAAGCAGGGCAGGGTAGGCCTTGTCGGCTTTTTCGATAACCATGGTGCCATCCTGAACCATCACGAAGGCTATGATGCCCGGAATAACTACTATCAAAGGAAGCAATATCTTCAATAGGCCTGCAAATACAAGTCCCATCTGAGCTTGATTGGTAGATTTTGCTGCTAGTGCGCGCTGGATGATATACTGGTTGCAACCCCAATAATATAGATTTGCAACCCACAGACCTCCTAGCAGCACGCCCAGCCCTGGAAGATCCTTGTAGTTGACATCAGATTTGTCTAGTATCATATCGAATTTCTCTGGAGCACGTGTGGCCAGCTCGTTTATGCCCGTGCTGACGCTGCCATCACCCAGCAGTTCAAAGGCTATGTAGGTGGTCACAAGTCCACCGCCAATCAAGAACACTACCTGAATCACGTCTGTCCATGCCACGGCCTTCAGACCTCCATAAACCGAGTAGATAAGTGCGAAGAGTCCAAGCCCGACTATGCCCCAGATAAGCTCTACGCCCATCATGTTCTCAACGGCTAGCGCACCCATATATAATATAGAGGTAAGGTTGACAAAGATAAATACTATGAGCCAGAATATGGCCATGACATTTTTTACACGCCTATCGAACCTCATCTCCAAAAACTGTGGCATGGTGTATATTCCACGGTCTAGGTAGATAGGCAGGAAGAATGCAGCAACTATGATTAGCGTTACGGCAGCCATAAACTCATACGAGGCTATGCCCATTCCTATGGCGAACCCCGAGCCTGACATGCCTATAAACTGTTCGGCCGAAATGTTTGATGCTATGAGCGACGCGCCCACAGCCCACCATGGCAAAGATTTAGAAGCAAGGAAGTAGTCCTTGGCGTTTTTCTTCTCTCCTTTTTTTTCTCGCGACAGCCACAGGCCTAGTCCGATAACGATGCAGCAATATCCTATGAATGCTACCATGTCAAGAATGCCGAATTTCATAAACAAAAAGTTTTAAGATGTAAGGGTCTATGTTTTAGTATTTTAACAAAGTTAGAAAATATATTGTTCTAAAGTTCACATTAATGTGCAAAAATGATGCAATATTAATCAATGTAATAAAATTGTTAATAAAATTTGGTGGTTTAAATAATTGTTACTATTTTTACAGTACCTACAAACCAAAACAACTAACCGAATCTTATAAATGTCTATAACGCTGCTATTTTTTTAGTAGCGTTATAGGTTTTTATAGCTTGGCTTGGAATTTGTTTTTCAAAATAAAGTATGTACCTTTGCACTGATAAATAAAAGTGAAAGAGAGTTCCATAACCGTAAAGGTGTTGGGATTCTTTATTTTTTAGTACTAATATATAAAAGTCTTTTGTTATATGGCATCTAATATTATCTACCTAACTTCGGCAGGTATGACCAAGCTAAACGCTGAACTAGAACAGTTACGTTCGGTTGAGCGTCCTGCTATATCTGCAAGAATCGCTGAGGCTCGTGATAAAGGAGACCTCTCTGAGAACGCTGAGTATGATGCAGCCAAAGAAGCTCAGGGCATGCTTGAGATGAGAATATCAAGACTAGAGGCCACTCTAGCCAACGCTCGTGTGCTTGACGAAACACGTATAGATACTAGCACCGTACAAATCTTGAATAGAGTAACTCTAAATAACCTTACTACCAACAAACAACTAGAGTATGTACTTGTGTCTGAGAGTGAGGCCGATCTTCGCGAGGGCAAGCTTTCGACTAGCACCCCTATTGCCAAGGCTCTACTAGGTCACAAGAAAGGTGATGTTGTTGAGGTGCAAGTTCCTTCTGGAATTATGAAATTCGAGATTCTCGATATTACTATCTAAAGGATAACTTTGGGATATAAACTAGACGCATATAGATAAAAGAATAGGCCATCTTAACTTAAGATGGCCTATTCTTTTATGCTTTGTCTTAGACTAGTCGTCTGTTGATTCGATGTTTGTGATTCCCGTTACTCCGAACACAGTCGCTATATCTCCCTTGAATATCATGGTTGATTGGTAGCGTGCAGGGTAGTCTACAAGGTTGTAGTATTCTTGCAGGTACTCGTTTGAGGTAAGGTCAATGACCAACATATTGTTTATATCTGTCTCCGAGGTGGTTGTTGCAATAAGCAGGCTTGTTCGTGAGGTGAAGTTGTCTTCGTACTCCTCAAGCTCTGCCGTAGTGGTGTCTAGTACGTCTCCGTTTACACATCCCACAACATAACCAAAAACATAGATATCCTCTTTAGGGTCTGCATCTGTATCACTTATCTTGTTCAGAATATATTCTACCGTATAAGGGTTTTCCTCAAATCCCATGTAAGGCATAATCTGAACCTCAAAGATTAGAGGATCATAAGACTGTATGATGGTTGAGCCTGTGGCGTCGCCTGTTTCACCGTACGAATACTGAGAAGTGAACAGCATCTTGAACTTGTCGTTGTATTTCTTAGGTACATCGTCGTTTGTAAGCACGTCATAGAAGGCTTGGATAAGCTCTTCTTCTGATATGTCATACTCCATAGGGGTGTAATCGTTGTAGTAGTTGTATCTGTTGGCTGCTATGGCTTCCTCCTCGATGTTGGTGTCAAATACAAAGCCGTCAAGGAAAGTACCCTTATAATATAGGAATACTGTTGAGTCAGCAGTTATGGTATCCGAACCATATACAGAGCTTATCTCTTGAACATAGAAATATTCTTGTAGTGTGTCCGCTTCGGTCATACCCCAGTTCTCTAGAGCATACTCTGTAACAAATTCTTGCTCGCGTTCTATTGCATCCTCGGTTACTGTCATAAGCTCAACGTCCAAAATGATAGGAGCGTTAGAGTAGATGCTTGAAGTTCCTGCATAGCCAGTGTTGAATGTCGAAGATACATCAGTATAAGCTAGTGATGGTGGAATGTACAGAACAGAGCGGTCACCCGTTTTCATGTTTAGTAGGGCGTCTAGTATTCCCACAGGCAATACATAGTCGCTCATGTAGGTGAACTGAGGGACAAAGTGAGTCGTGTACGCAAAGGTTCCGATTTTCTCTGTCATCTCCTCATAACGAGTTGCGTAAACAGCATCGTTGATTAGGTAGCCCGTGAAGTTGATTTCAACCCAGTTAGTAAGTTCAGGAGTGTCTCCAGACTCAGACTCGTAGATTACATCGACGTAGATTCCATCCTCATTCTTAACAAGGTCAGGGTGGTTTCTTTCCATCCAGTAGTCAAACGCAAGGTCTCTTACCGCGGTAAAGTCTTCTGTTTCTTGTTTCGCGCAAGAGCTGATTGCCATTGCGGTTACGGCCATTAGGGCAAATATTCCGATAAATCTTTTCATCTATTTGACTATTGTTGATCCAAAATTTGTATTGAGTACATTATTGCTGTGTTCGCTCCCACAACTCCAGAGCCTTTGGCTCCATACGCTTGGTCAGAACACATTATTATGTGGACAGTGTCGCCATACTGACATCCTTCGAGTCCTTTCTCGAGACCTGTTAGTAAGTCTGTCTGTCCAAGTGTTATCTCTAGAGGGTCAAAGCTCCAGTATTCTGTATTCAGCCCGTCGAGGCTTTCTGTTGCTAGACTCTCTATGTTTGTAAAATATAATGACGAGGGACTACTGTCGAAGGTATATGCTGCAAAGTAAATCTCGAACTTAGACCCCTTGCTGATATACTCGGCTTGGTTGTCTGTGTCTTCGGTATCGTCCTCTACCTCAAAATATCTAAAGGTGTAACCCAGGTCGTTATATTCAACGCCTAGATCATCTAGGTAACTGATAATTTCAGTGCGTTGGTCGTCAATCTCGTTGATGCTGTTACAACCACACAACAAGACTACGCTCAATATTATGCTCAAAAGATGTCTAGTCACCTAAAATAATTTTAACGTACAAAAGTAGATTTTATATTTGTCAAAAACAAACAAATATCTGCTATGTATCAATAAGAACTGCTTTTTTAATATTTTATTGTATTGCTTGGCTCAGATATTTTAGACTTTTGCTATAAGCACTACTGCATGGGCTTCGACGCCTTGTTCTGTTCCAACAAATCCTAGCTTCTCTGTGGTGGTGGCTTTGACGCTTACGCATGATACATCCAAACCCATTACGCCCGCTAGTCTCTCACGCATAGGTGTTATAAAGCTCTGGACTTTAGGTTTTTGTAGGCATAGTGTAGAGTCTATATTTATTATCTTGTAGCCGTGTTCAGCTATTAGGGCAACGGTTCTTTCGAGTAGTATGGTTGAGTCTATACCCTTAAATTCGTTGCTATTGTCGGGGAAATGCAGGCCAATATCGCCTAGTGCCGCTGCTCCAAGCAGTGCGTCACAGATGGCGTGTATAAGCACATCGCCGTCAGAATGTGCCACACAACCCTTTGTGTGGGGAACTTTTACACCTCCCAATACAAGCTCAAGACCCTCTGCTAGGGCGTGTACATCATATCCGTGGCCTATTTTTATTTGCTCCATAGTAGTATTAATTTTGAGTGCAAGTTAATAAAAAATAGTATATTTGCGGAATCTACACGAAATTTAGTAAAACAATGAGTGAAATTTTATCTCTTACTCCAAGCAAAGTTTGGTACTACTTTGATCAAATAACAAAAGTGCCACGCCCTTCTAAGAAGGAAGAGAAGATACTAAGATACCTAAAAGACTTTGCCAAAGGGGTAAACCTTGAGACGAGAACAGACCAAGTAGGAAATATTGTTATCCTAAAGCCTGCTACTGAGGGTATGGAAGATCGCCCTACGGTTGTGTTGCAGAGCCATATAGATATGGTGTGCGAAAAAAATAGCGATGTGATTTTCAACTTTGACACAGACCCTATACAGACTGTCGTTGACAATGGCTGGGTTCGCGCAGAAGGCACAACTCTAGGCGCAGACTGCGGTATAGGTATGGCTGCGGCCTTGGCAATTCTTGCATCAGATGATATAGTTCATGGCCCTATCGAGGCTCTATTTACTGTCGACGAGGAGACTGGACTTACAGGCGCCTTTGGTCTTGGAGACAATATGATTAAGGGTAAGAAGCTTATTAATCTTGATTCTGAGGACGAGGGCGAGATATTTATAGGCTGTGCAGGTGGCATAGATACCATTATGACTTTCATGCCTGAGTTTGTTGATAGCCCTAAGAACTATCACTACTACCGTGTTGATGTTCGTGGTCTTAAGGGTGGTCACTCTGGTGACGATATAGATAAAGGTCATGCCAACTCTAACCGTATCGTTGCCCGCATCTTGCATCATCTATCTGAGCGTTTCGAGCTTAAGTTGTGCTACTTTGACGGTGGCAACCTGCGTAATGCTATCCCTAGAG
>JAWXTS010000019.1:0-25948 GCA_044433305.1 Rikenellaceae bacterium
GTTTTTATTTTAGAAACAAATCCCATTGTTGAATAGTGCTGTGCGGTCTAGTTGGTCTACTGTGGCGTAGACATAGCCATCGCCAGAGACATAGAGTCCATCGGGCCAGCTTTGACCCTCGGGCAACATGGCGATGTTTCTGTAAATGCCATTCTGGGTTACGCCTATTGCATTGTCGCTGATATTGGTGACGTAGACATTCTGGTTTGTATCTACGGCTATGCCATCACTAAAGGGCTTAGGGCCGTATTCCTCTATGCTAGCTATAAGCATGTCGTTGTCGTTGAAGTTATCTAGAGGGGCGCGGTAGATTGTTGTGCCGTTGAGTGCGCCGAAGTAAACCCAGTTGTAGGCAGGGTCTATGGCTATGGGGTTCAGAGCCATGCCTCCTATTATCTCGGGCATAAGGGTAGGATGATTTTCGGCTAGTCGCCAAGCCTCACCACTTTCTATGTCCATAACAATAAAGGCAGGGGAGATGGCCGTTGTGTCATTTGTTGATAGGGTCATGTCGGCGATTATGACACGGTTGTTTTTTGTGTCTATAACAAAATCTTGGAGGAAGCTGTTTGTGCGAATGACGCTGTCGGGGATGGGGAGTATATCTTTGAGTACCTCGTTTTTGGTGTCCCACACGATGAAGTGTTTCTTGGTCATATCCAAAAGCCATAGGTTGTCGTTCTGGTCCGTTCTGATACCTATGACATCTTCTATTATGGCATCGTCGCCAACAACATAGTTTGCATCTGGATAGGGCAGGACTAGGCTGTTTTGTTTAAGCTCATAGACCCTTGTTGTTGGCATAAACATAGGGTTTACGCTAACGAAGAGTCGCCCATCTTGAGTTATGGCAAGGTTCGAGGCTCTAACGCTGTCGCTCATAAATATAGTCTCGGCCATGGCAACAGTCTTCTGAGGATTGTTGCACGAGCACAAAGCTAGCGTCAGCAGGATAAAACTAGGTATAAAGATTTTAATTCTCATAGCATTAGGTTTTTGGTTGTGGATGACTATTAATTGCCTCTACTTCCCAAATATTGTACCAAAAGGATGCTATGTGCTTATTTTGAGCTGTTTCTATAAGATTATCTCGCGCGCTGTGTGGGCATAGAATACCTTATTGCCAAATTCCTTGACAAAGAGCGCGTATTTGTCGAGACCTGTACAATGGCATACTCCAAGTGACTCAGGAGCTGCTTGTTGCATATATTGAGCTATGGTGTCAAACTTGTCTTGTGGGGCGTTGTTGATATGGAAACCTCCTAGTATAAGACCCAGTTCCTTGTTGGGGTATTGGCGTTTGATGCTGCTCACGATGTTGGTTATGCCCCTATGGGAGCACGAGCTGATTATATGTTGCTTGTTTTGTTGGTTTAGAATAAGAACTAGCTCCTCCTCGAATCTATCGGGGGCAATCTGCCCGCCTTTCTCAACAACGAATTTATCAAAGTGGGTGTCGTTGGGGTTGGTGATTTCTATATCCCCAAAGACCGTAACCCCATCACCAAGCTCTGTGCTGTGGTCAACAAAATCGAAGCGAGACAAGTCGAGGCTGTCTATATTCTTGATGCCATTTTCGCGTTCTAGTTTATACTTGCGTTCTAGGATTTGCTTTTTGCAGATTACGCGTGCGGTGCTGTTATTCTTTAAGAAGTGGTGCAGGCCTCCCGTGTGGTCGCGGTGTCCGTGAGAGAGTACAAGATAGTCAATGTCCTTTATGTCATAGCCCAAAAGGCGCGCATTGCTGGCGAAAAGCTCGGAGCTGCCCGTGTCGAAAAGTATTTTCTTGCTCGGTGTTTCGACCATAAGGCTCAAGCCGTGCTCGGCCTTTAGGTGATGTTTGTAAACGCAATTCTCTAGCAGGACAGTTATCTTATACATGGCAAAAATGTTTTTGGCTACAAAAAAGGGCAAGCAGGTTATTACAACTACTTGCCCCATAAAGGTTATTCTAAAGGATTACTGCAATGAGGCAAGTCTCTCTTTTATAGACTTGATTTTTGCAGTGGCATCACTCTGTTTGTTCTTTTCGTTTTGAAGTACCTTCTCTGGTGCGTTGGCCACAAAACGTTCGTTGTTAAGCTTAGCCATAACGCTCTTTAAGAAGCCCTCGTTATATTTAAGTTCAGCCTCCAGCTTCTCGCGCTCGGCCTCAACATCTATGCTTATCTCCAATGGAACAAAGTATTGAGTGGTCTTAACGATAAAGGCTTCGGCTGCTGGCTTTTCGGTGATAGTCTCTATCTCTGATACGCCCGCCATCTTTTGGATAAGAGGGTTGTACTGGGCATAGAAGTTCTCGTCAGCAATAACCTGCAAGCGCACCTGCTCCTTGTTAGGGATGTTGTAGTTCTTGCGTATGTTACGTATAGAAGAAACTACCTCTTTGACAAGCTCTACCTGAGATAGAAGCGTAGAGTCGTAGCTGCCCGCTGCTATCTGCTCGGTATTCATAATGCTCTGTCCCTGCTCACGGTTTTCTAGTGAGTGCCATATCTCCTCGGTGATAAATGGCATGAAAGGGTGAAGCATCTTAAGTAGTCGCTCGAAGAATGATTTGGTAATCTCGAAGCTCTCCTTGTCGATAGGCTCGCCATAGGCAGGCTTAATCATCTCAAGGTACCAGCCAGAGAATTCGTCTCTGAATAGTTTGTAAAGCAACATCAATGACTCTGAGATGCGGAAAGATTTGAAGTTGTCCTCTAGCTGCTCGCTGGCTTGGTTAAGCATGTTGTCAAACCATTTTGCAGCCATGATATTTGTTTGTGAAGCGGGGCGACTTTCGTCCACGTTCCACATATTAACTAGCTTGAAGGCATTCCATATCTTGTTGCCAAAGTTACGTCCTTGCTCGCACAGTGCCTCGTCGAACAGTAGGTCGTTGCCTGCTGCTGAGCACAATAGCATCGCTACACGCACGCCATCTGCTCCATATTCTGCTATCAAATCTAGAGGGTCTGGTGAGTTTCCCAGAGATTTGCTCATCTTGCGGCGTAGCTTGTCGCGCACGATACCAGTGAAGTAAACGTCCTTGAAGGCTGGAGCCTGACGATAGTGGTATCCTGCCATAACCATGCGTGCCACCCAGAAGAAGATAATATCTGGACCCGTAACAAGCACATTGGTAGGGTAATAGTAGTTTATATCTTTGTTGTCAGGGTTTCTGATTCCATCGAATACAGAGATAGGCCACAACCAAGATGAGAACCATGTATCTAGAGCGTCCTCGTCCTGACGTAGGTCAGAGGCTTGAAGGTTGTTGTCGCCGCTTTTTTCGCGTGCTAGCTCAACGGCTTCTTCAATGGTCTTAGCCACAACATAGCCACCCTTTGGAAGGTAGTAAGCTGGAATCTGTTGCCCCCACCATAGTTGACGAGAGATACACCAGTCTTTGATGTTCTCCATCCAGTGGCGATATGTGTTTTTGAATTTAGATGGTAGAAGGTTGATCTCGTCCTCCATAACAGCTTTAAGAGCTGGCTCTGCAAGCTGCTCCATCTTCAAGAACCACTGCATAGATAGCTTAGGCTCGATAGGTACAGATGTGCGCTCAGAGTAACCGACGTTGTTGGTGTAGTTCTCAACGCGCTCTAGTAGCCCTGCTGCATCAAGGTCTTTTTCTATTTGGTCGCGAACATCAAAGCGGTCCATGTCGACATAAAGTCCTACTTTGTCGTTGATGGTGCCGTTGTCGTTGAAGATGTCTATTGTTTCAAGGTTGTATTTCTCACCCAACATATAGTCGTTGACGTCGTGTGCAGGGGTTACCTTCAAGGCTCCCGTACCAAACTCGATGTCCACATACTCGTCCATGATTACAGGTATGGCACGCCCTACGATAGGAACGATAACCTTCTTGCCCTCAAGGTGGGTGTAGCGTGGATCGTTTGGATTTACGCAAAGTGCGCTATCGCCAAGAATAGTCTCTGGGCGTGTAGTGGCTACGATAACGTACTCCTCTGAGCCTTCGATTTTATAACGTAGGTAGTAAAGCTTGCCTTGTGATTCGCGGTAGATGACCTCCTCGTCTGAGAGAGCCGTTTGTGCTGCTGGGTCCCAGTTGACCATGCGCACGCCACGGTAGATAAGCCCTTTGTTGAATAGGTCTATAAAGACATCTATAACGCCCTCGCTACGAGCATCGTCCATGGTGAAGCAGGTGCGGTCCCAGTCGCATGACGCGCCCAGTTTCTTAAGCTGCTCAAGGATTATGCCGCCATGTTTGTTGGTCCACTCCCAAGCGTGCTCAAGGAACTGCTCGCGCGAAAGGTCGGTTTTCTCGATGCCCTCGCTTTTGAGTTTCTGAACAACTTTTGCCTCGGTGGCGATAGAGGCGTGGTCTGTGCCCGGCACCCAACATGTGTTGAATCCGTTCATCTTAGCGCGACGAATAAGCACATCTTGGATGGTGTTGTTGAGCATGTGGCCCATATGTAAAACACCAGTAACATTTGGTGGTGGTATGACTATTGTGTATGGCGTACGTGAATCTGGCTCTGAGTGGAACATTTTATTCTCTAGCCAGTATTGATACCATTTGTCTTCTATTTGCCCTGGAGTGTATTTGGCGTTGATATCCATAATTTAAGTGTTATAACTTGTTTATAAACCACAAAGATAATGTTTTGTGTCTAAAATATGCAGGCTATCATCAGTTATTTTATAAACTTAGTTGCTAATAACATACAACAAACCGAATTAGAAAGCGTTTTTTGGAAAACATTCAAAAAAATAATACCTTTGTTGTTTAAAGAGAGAGAATATGAGTAAGAAAAATATAATTGACGAAGAAGATTTTTTTGGTATTCCTGATATGCTTGATGGCAAGCATCAGATAATTCCAATAATATCTGCAGACGAGGAGGATCTTTCATCAGGTATTAGCATGCCTGATATCATGCCAATATTGACTTTGCGTAGCTCAGTGTTGTTTCCGGGTGCAATAAGCCCTGTTACTGTGGGACGCGAAAAATCGATGAAGCTAATTCGTGAGGTTGAGAAAAATGGTGGCATCTTGGGTGCTGTACTTCAGAAAGATACAGAGGTCGAGACCCCTTCACCAGAGGATATGTACAAGATTGGTACCGTGGCCAAAATACTCAAAACCCTTGAGATGCCAAATGGTAATTTGACAGTTATTCTGCATGGTATAGATAAGATAGAAGTTGACGAATATGTAGCAACAGAGCCATATTTTAAGGCCAAAGTTCATGTTCTGAAAGATATAGTTCCAGAGTCTACTAGCGTATTTAATGCGTTGATAGAGTCGATAAAGGAAGTGGCTATAAACATAGTCAACAACTCGGCAAATATGCCTAAGGAGATTCTGTTCGCCATAAAAAATGTGGACACTCCTCGAGGTATAATAAACCTGATATGTTCTAATATCGACCTTGATGACAGCGACCGTCAGCAGCTACTGGAGGCTCCAGGTCTGTTAGTTCGTGCCCGTTTGTTGCTAGAGATTTTGATACGCGAGCAGCAACTTTTGGAGCTTAGAAACGACATCCAGCGCAAGGTAAAACAAGATATAGACCAGCAGCAACGCGATTACTTCTTGCAGCAGCAAATGCGAACCATCCAAGACGAGTTGGGCGGAGATCCAACCGACAAGGATATAAACGAGATGCAGATCAAGGCCATGAAGAAAAACTGGCCTGATGATGTTAAGGAGATGTTCTTTAAGGAGTTGTCTAAGATTGAGAGGATGAATCCTGCTGTGGCAGAGTACTCTGTACAGATGAACTACTTGCAGCTTATGTTGGACTTGCCATGGCGTCACTGCACAAAAGATAATTTGGATTTGAACCGCGCCAAGAAGCGTCTTGATTCAGACCACTTCGGCCTAGAGGAGGTCAAGGAGCGTATCCTTGAGCATCTTGCAGTGCTTAAGCTGAAAGGCGATCTGAAGGCTCCTATAATTTGCCTTTATGGCCCTCCGGGAGTTGGTAAGACATCTTTGGGTAAGAGTGTGGCAGCAGCGTTGAAGCGTAAGTTTGGACGCATATCTTTGGGTGGCTTGCATGATGAGGCCGAGATTCGTGGTCACCGCAAGACCTACATCGGTGCTATGCCAGGTCGTATAATTCAGACCATACGCCGTTGTGGTTCGTCAAACCCTGTGATTATCCTTGATGAGATAGATAAGGTTTCTGCGAGCAATCATGGAGATCCATCGTCTGCACTGCTAGAGGTGCTTGATCCAGAGCAAAATACAACTTTCCATGATAACTACCTAGACATAGAATACGACTTGTCTAAGGTGTTGTTCATTGCTACGGCAAATAACATATCGGCCATAAGTCCTGCTTTGAGAGATAGGATGGAGATGATTAATGTGTCTGGCTATATCCTAGAGGACAAAGTGCAGATTGCCAAACGTCACCTTGTTTCTAAGGAGCTTGAGGCGCAGGGTGTCAAGTCTCGCCAATTTAAGCTGCCAGATAATATGATAGAGAAGATTATCGGTGAGTATACACGTGAGTCTGGTGTCAGAACTTTGAGCAAACGTATCTCTAAGCTGGTGCGTCGCCGTGCCAAGAATATAGGCTTTGAGGAGAAATATTCTGCCGAGGTGACTCCCGAATTTATCGAGGATGTGCTTGGTGTGCCACGTTATAAATATGATAAGTATGACGTTGAGGATATGGTGGGTGTGGTCACTGGTCTTGCTTGGACCGAAGTTGGTGGCGACATATTATATATAGAGTCTATGTTGATTCCTTCGTCTAAGGGTGGTAATTTGTCCATAACAGGTAACCTTGGTGATGTTATGAAGGAATCGGCAACAATAGCCCTTCAGTGGGTCAAGGCTCATGCAGCAGAGCTAGGCATAGACCAGCAGAAGTTTGAGGATAATAACATTCATGTTCATGTGCCAGAGGGTGCCATACCTAAGGATGGTCCAAGTGCTGGTATTACTATGGTTACTTCTATGACCTCGTCACTTACAGGACGTTGTGTAAAGGATAACTTTGCTATGACGGGTGAGACAACGCTTAGAGGTAGAGTGCTTCCTGTGGGTGGCATCAAGGAGAAGATTCTTGCAGCTAAGCGCGCTGGCATCACAGACCTTATTCTTTGCGAGGAGAACCAGAAAGATGTTCTGGAGGTTAAGAAGGAATACCTTGAGGGCGTTACTTTCCATTATGTGAAGACTCTTGACGAAGTATTAAAACTTGCGTTAAAGTAGTTTTATGACCAATGACCATGCTGTTAGTCGGTCTTTAGGTAAGATATATAAAAGTTATGGCGTAAAAAGAGAGGACTCAATTTTGAGTCCTCTCTTTGTGTGTTATGGTGATTGTTAAACTATGCCTTGAGACATCATAGCGTTAGCAACCTTGATGAAGCCAGCGATGTTGGCTCCATTAACATAGTTGATATAGCCATCTTCCTCAACGCCATATTTCAAGCAAGCAGCGTGAATATCTTTCATAATGCCTTTAAGTTTGTTGTCTACCTCCTCTGGTGTCCATGATAGGCGTGCAGAGTTTTGAGACATCTCCAGACCTGATGTTGCTACACCACCAGCGTTAGATGCTTTTCCTGGAGCATAAAGAATCTTTTTGCCTTGGAAGATTGCGATAGCCTCTGGAGTAGATGGCATGTTCGCTCCCTCAGATACGCAGATACAACCGTTGTCAACAAGAGTTTGAGCCTCGTCGCCGTTAAGTTCGTTCTGTGTTGCGCAAGGAAGTGCAATATCGCATTTAATACCCCATGGACGCTCGCCAGGGAAGAATGTAGCCTCTGGATATTTTTCAACATACTCTTTGATACGGCCACGGTAGATGTTCTTAAGCTCCATAACGTAAGCCAATTTCTCTGAGTCTATGCCTGTTGGGTCATAGATATAACCTTGAGAGTCAGATAGAGTAACGACTTTACCGCCTAGCTCTATTGTTTTCTCTGTTGCATATTGAGCAACGTTACCTGAACCTGAGATAGTTACTGTCTTGCCCTCGAAGCTGTCGCCACGTGTTGCAAGCATCTCTTGTGCAAAGTAGCATGTGCCATAACCTGTTGCCTCTGGACGCATTGCGCTACCGCCCCATTCTAGAGCCTTGCCAGTAAGTGTACCAGTGAACTCATTGCGTAGACGTTTGTATTGACCATACATGAAGCCTATCTCGCGAGCACCAACTCCGATGTCGCCAGCAGGAACGTCAGTATCTTGACCGATGTGGCGTTGAAGCTCTGTCATGAATGATTGGCAGAATTTCATTACCTCGTTATCTGATTTGCCTTTAGGGTTGAAGTCTGAACCACCCTTGCCACCACCCATAGGTAGTGTTGTAAGGCTGTTTTTGAAGGTTTGCTCGAAAGCAAGGAATTTCAAGATGCTAAGGTTTACGCTAGAGTGGAAACGAAGACCACCTTTGTAAGGGCCTATGGCACTATTCATTTGTACACGATAGCCTTTATTTATCTCTACACCGCCTCTGTCGTTAACCCAAGGTACACGGAACATGATTACGCGCTCTGGCTCTGCGATGCGCTCAAGAACTTTCATGTTCATGATTGCAGGATTGTCTAGGATGTAAGGAGCAAGGCTCTCTACAACCTCTTGTACCGCTTGGTGAAATTCTTTCTCGTTAGGGTTTTTGGCAACGATGTTTGCCATAAAGTCATCAATGTACTTTTTTTGTTCTGTTGTCATTAGTGGTTAGGTTTTTAAGGTTGAAATTAATAAATCATGTGATTTTAATACAAAATTATCACTATCAATGACAAACCAAAACTTTAATATAAAATAAACAAATTTCTTCGATTTTGTTTTATTGTTATATTCTTGATTTTTCTTTCTTTAGGCCCTTTTGAATTATCTGAGACATGTTCTCTCCAGTGATTTTACTCTTGAGCCAAGTGGTTATATCGAGGTAGTAGAATGTGCGCGAATGGTAGGACGTGGTGCCAGCATAGGGCAGTAGCTTGTCGTACAGGGTGGTGAGTTCTTCCTTGAGGTTGGCAACAGGCATCTTCCTTAGCGTCTTGATGAAGTTTATCATTTCCTTGGTGATGTGGTTCATGTCGTTCATCTTGACTAGGAAGGTGTAGACCGAGCGTATCTGATAGTCGAGGTTGTAGTCTATGCCCGACTCATAGCAGCAGATGAAGTTTAGTACACGCGCTATGCCTTGCAAATCGCGGCGCACCTGAGGGTCACGATTTGATATTACGGGTGAAAGAGCTTTCATGCACGCCAGATAGTCGCCATTGCCAAAGTAGCAGTAGGCCACTTTGCTCTGCAAGAGCATCAAATCGTGTATGTTTATCTCGAGTCTAGAGTTTTCGACAAAATCTTTTATCTCTGGCAATTCTTTTATCCCCTGACTGAAAGAGCCTTGGAGTAGGTGCAGGTTTATGCGGTTGAGGTATCTTACTTGGTGGTAGAGAACTGAGGCGTTGTTGCTTATGCTCTCCATAAGGTCTTTCTCTTTTTCGAGATCGGCGAGGGTAGTTCTAAACCTTTTAACATCGCGCATCAAGAACAGTCCGTCCAATAGGCTAGAATATCCATGTAGGTAGTCGTTGTATCTAAGCTCCTTCATGTGGGGGGTGTTGTGATACAGCTCGACCCAGTAGCAGGCATGGCGGTAGCATTTGACAAAGTCATGTTGGATATAGTAGTACCATACGCAGGCCTCGTGGTACTGGAAACGCTCGGTGAAGGACATCTCGTGGATGTTCTTGTTGTGAAGGCGTTTTTGGAAGGTCTGTCTTATGAGCGATAGGTCTTTGTCTGAGCGAGCATAGCCCAGCTTAAGGTGCAGCCCGTATAGTCGTAGCGAGGTGTCGGCGATGTCACTTGTGCGCGCTATGGTGGTGCTCAGTTTAGTTATTTGGTGTCCTATGGATTCGGCCTCGCTTATGCGGTTGTGGGTAAGTGAGCTCATCTCTAGCTTCTTGCGCAGTTCGAGTATCTCTATGGCCATAGGTGTGTATTCGGTTTCTATGGCGGTTTCAATTATCTTGTCCAGAATCTTGGCTGCCTGCTTTGAAAGTCCGCGCTCATATAGTATATTAGCAAAGTCGAGTTGCTCGCGTATGCGCATAGATAGCACGTGCTGAGTGTCGAGCATGCGGATGCTTATGAGTATCTGTTTATATAGGTGGGCTTTGAGGTTGGCTAGTTGTGCTTTTTTTATTGATGGGCAGCGTGCCAGAATTTCCTTCTCGTTATACTCAGAACATGGCTCGATAGTATCGAACAGTTGTATGAACTTGGCGTTCTGATTACCTTGTAGGCGCGTTGCATACAATTTGAAATTGCGCTTTTCGGCTTTACTCATGCTGGAGATAAGCTCGAAAAGAGGTTCTTGTTTGGTAGAATAATTTGTTGGTGCCATAGCTGCAAATGTACATAAAAATTGTTACAAACGAAATTTAATATTATCTTTGCATTAACTTAAATAAGTGTATTTTATGTCAGATAGTTCTCGTTATGCTTTGCGTGGAGTATCTTCTAAGAAAGAAGACGTCCACAGCGCAATTAAAAATATAGACAAAGGCTTGTATGCTAATGCTTTTTGTAAGGTTATTCCTGACTTGTTGACTGGTGACAAGGATTCGTGCCTTGTTATGCACGCCGACGGTGCTGGAACCAAGTCCTCTTTGGCTTATGCCTACTGGCGTGAGACAGGTGATATGAGCGTGTGGAAGGGCGTGGCACAAGATGCTGTGGTTATGAATACAGACGATTTGTTGTGCGTAGGTGCTACTCAAAACATCATCCTATCATCGACCATAGGTCGCAACAAACGCCTTATCCCTGGTGAGGTTATCTCTGCAATCATCAATGGAACAGAAGAGTTTTTGCAGCAGATGCGCGATATGGGTGTGGATATTCGTTCTACGGGTGGAGAGACTGCCGATGTGGGCGATTTGGTGAGGACCATAATCGTGGATAGCACAGTGACAGCTCGCCTAGCGCGCAAGGATGTTCTTGTGAATGACATAAAAGACGGTTGTGTGATAGTTGGTCTAAGCTCTTTTGGGCAGGCTACATACGAGACATCTTATAACGGTGGCATGGGTAGCAACGGCCTTACTTCGGCTCGTCACGATGTATTTGCAAACTATCTTGCAGCAAAATACCCTGAGACTTTTGACGGTGGTGTACCTAAAGAGCTTGTCTACTCTGGAAGCTACAAACTTACAGACACGATTGATGGGTGCAGCTTGACTGCTGGTCAGCTAGTGTTGTCGCCAACGCGTACTTATGCACCTATCATAAAACAAGTTTTGGATAACTATCGTAGTGCTGTGCATGGTATGATACATTGTAGTGGCGGTGGTCAAACCAAAGTGCTTCACTTTATGGATAAGAACCACGTCATAAAAGACAATCTTTTTGAGACTCCTTTGTTGTTTGATATTATTCAGAAAGAGTCTCTTTCAGATATGAAAGAGATGTACTCTGTTTTCAATATGGGACACCGCATGGAGCTTTATGTAGACGAGAATGTGGCTCAAGATATAATCGCTATATCGCAAAGCTATGGCGTTGAGGCTCAGATTGTGGGTCGTGTCGAGGCCAGCGAGTCTGCTAAGGTCACCATAAAGAACAACGACCAAGAGTATATCTATACCAAATAGAGCTTTCGCCCTAGGGCGAAAGACTCATTTTTCTGGTTATAATGCCTAAGAATAAGAATTATATATTTGCCGCCTTTCTGACCACATCAATAATTATTGCTTGTCTGTTGGTGTTGTCTTATGTGCCTAGCTTTAAGGTTGGGGACACGAAAGTCAAGCGCGTTAATATACTATCCGATATTATTGAAACTCCTGTCGATTCGCTTGATGGGGATGATAATGAGCAGGCTTTGCTGTTGGCTGAGGCTGACAGTGTGCTGCTGAGTCTAGAGCAGCAGCCCGAGATAATCGACGAGCCGCAAGAGCAGAGCAAGGCAACTCCTGTGGAGCAGCAGCAGGTAAGCAGCAAGCCATGGGAGATGGAGCAGTCGGTGGGTACGGCTGCCAACTCGATAACAGATTTGGATAGACCTCTGGTTGATTCAAAGACTCGTAATTATAGCAGCGCGGTGGGTTCGGATAGGATAATCGCAATAGATGACTATGGACAGGAGCAGAGTGCGCTGGCCGAGTTCCGCAAGGCTCTGACCTCGCCTAGGCAGAACCGCCCTATGCGTATCGCTGTTCTGGGAGACTCGTTTATCGAGAATGACATTATTACGGCTGATTTGAGAGAGCAGTTTCAAGGTGAGCTGGGAGGTAATGGCGTTGGCTTTGTGGCTTTCTCTACGCCTATTGCCAAGTATCGTGCAACCATAAAACACACTTTCGAGGGATGGGAGACTTACTCTGTTATGAGCATGAATAAGACCCCAGAAAAATATCACGACAAGTTCTATGTGTCGGGTTTGCTGTGTGTGCCAGAGGAGGGCGCGAGTGTGTCTATGGCCTCGACAACATTCAGGAAATACACCAAGCAGTCGACAGTAGCAAGGTTGCTATTTATAAATGAGAAGTCTACGGAGTTGCGCGTTACCATAAACGATTCTTTGCAGCGCGTGTTTAGGCCTGAGTCGTCGGCAGGGGTGCAGCAGATAGTCATAAGCGGCAATATTGAAAAGATAGATATGAGTGTTCATAACGTGGATGGCTTTGTGGGCTATGGAATAGTCTTCGAGGACCGCAGTGGCGTTTGCGTGGACAACTACTCTGTTAGAGGAACAAGTGGGCTTCCGCTGTTTAAGACTAACACGGCGATAAATCGTTCGATAGGCAAGATGTTGGGTTATGATTTAGTGATACTTGAATTTGGACTTAACATCATGCAGGCCGAAGTTCTTAAGTATGATTCTTTTAGTCAGTCCTTGTCTCGAATAATAAGATATGTGAAGACCTGTTTCCCCGATGCCAGCATAATGGTTATGGGCGTTGGAGATAGATGTCATAATACGGGCAGTGGTTATGAAACCATGCAGGCCGTATATGGTGTGTTCGAGGCTCAGAGGGCAGCAGCCGAGGCTGAAGGTGCCGCGTTCTGGAACACCTTTGAGGCCATGGGTGGCCACAACTCTATGAAGGGCTTTGTCGAGCGCAAGTGGGCAGGTAAGGACCATCTACATATAGGCTATGGCGGAGGTCAGTATATAGCCCAGCAGATGTATCGCTCGCTGATGGACTTTGAGCTTGAAAAAGAAGTCGAGGCGGAGCCGGTCTTGGATACCTTGAATACCCAGACGGCAGCAGAGATTCATGTTGATAGCTTGGGCGTGGAACTTGTGGTAGATTCGTTGACCATATCGGTGAAAGATTCTTTAGCGGTTCATGTTATAGATAGTGTCGAGAGTGACACCATAGATGTTAATCAAATTATAGATTCATTGAATGTAGAATAGTGGAACAGGGGGTTAACTATATAGATAAGGCTTTAGAGGTTGTTCTTATGTATGACCCTAGCTCGCCGCTGTTGTTTAGTAGTGGGCTTTTTCTGTTTATGTTTGCTGGGTTCATGCTCTTTTATTCGATGTTGAATCGTGCAACCATGGCGCGCATAATCTATGTGTTGCTATTCTCGCTGTTCTTCTATTATAAAACTAGTGGCATCTATGTGCTGCTGCTTGTGGGTGTGTCTATCAGTGACTTTGTGGCAGGGCAGCTTATGGCCAGAAGCATAGATTCTTTGAGGCGCAAGAAGGTTCTGATTTGTTCGCTGGCCATCAACTTGTCGGTGCTGGCATACTTTAAATATACCAACTTCTTTATTGAGATATTCAATGGCCTTGCAGGGTCCGACTTTATGGACTTTAAGAATATATTCTTGCCTGTGGGTATATCTTTCTTTTTGTTTCAGTCTATAAGCTACACGGTGGATATATACAAGGGGCGATTAAAGCCTCTTGATAACTGGTTGGACTATCTTTTCTACTTGTCGTTCTTCCCCCAGCTGGTGGCAGGACCTATTGTGCGTGCAAGTGATTTTATACCTCAGATAAGACAGAAGCCGCTTGTGATATCGCATAAGATGTTTATGCGTGGTGCTATGCTGATACTTCTGGGTTTGGTCAAGAAGGCTGTTATATCCGATTTTATTAGTTACCACTTTGTGGATAAGGTCTTCGAGTCACCTCTATATTATACTGGATTTACAAACCTTATGGCCATATATGGGTACGCGCTTCAGATATATTGCGATTTTTCGGGCTACTCTGATATGGCAATAGGTATCGCTCTGCTGCTGGGTTTTAGGTTTAACAAGAACTTTGATGACCCGTACAAGTCGGCTACGATAACCGAGTTCTGGCGCAGGTGGCATATATCTCTTTCGTCGTGGCTGCGCGACTATCTTTACATCTCGCTTGGTGGCAACAGAAAGGGTCGACTGAGGACTTATGTAAACTTGATGCTGACTATGCTGCTGGGCGGACTGTGGCACGGCGCAGCCATGCGCTTTGTGTTGTGGGGAGGGCTTCATGGTTTGGCCTTGGCTTTGCATAAATTTTTGATGTCGTTGTTTCCGCGTCTCAAGACCATGGGTGTGAATATGAAGCTACCGTGGCGCATAGCAGGTGTGGTGCTTACTTTTCATATCGTATGTCTGGGGTGGTTGTTGTTCAGAGCGCCTGATATGCAGACGTGTGGCCTTATGCTAAGCTCTATATTTTCTGACTTTGGGGTAGATACTATACCTCAGGTTCTAGAATTGTTTTGGGCAACTTTTGTGTTGATGTTATTTGGTTATGCTCTGCACTTTATACCATCTAGGGTGCAACAAAAAGCAAAAGAAAAGTTCGATAATTTGACAATCTACGGTTTATCTGCTATATTTGTAATAGTGATATGGATTATCATGCAGCTAAAGTCAGCAGAGGTACAGCCGTTTATATATTTTCAGTTTTAGGCTCTCTGGCTTTGCGGTACTAATATGACCACTAGGTGCGTTAAAAATAAAAAAATGCTATTGTTATGACTAAGATTATTATTACCGTGGCCGAGTTGAATAGACAAGCATTTGATGTGCTTAATAATGACCTAGGCCCATTTTGGGATTCATTCTTTTGGAATTTCTCAGGCAAGCTGATATGGGCTCCACTATATATTCTGATTTTGTACCTTATCTACCGTAAGGTGGGCTTGCGTAATATGTTGGCTGCAATGACCATCATGGTGCTTATGACCGTAGTGTGTGACCATATAGGTAACTTCTTCAAGGAAAATTACTCTCAGCTTAGACCCTCGCATGACCCTAATGTAGGCTCCATCGTGCACCGTGTTAGAAACTACTATGGTGGAGGATTGTATGGAACAGTTTCTTCTCATTCGAGCATATCGTTTTCTATTGCCATATTTAGTTTGCTTACAATCAAGAGATGGTATTACACTTGGCCTATACTTATGTGGGCCTTGTTGATAGCATATAGTCGTATTTATCTTGGGGCTCACTATCCTAAAGATGTTATCTTTGGCATAGCATTGGGAAGTGTATCAGGGTATGGTTTCTATCGTTCATATCTGGTGGCCGCAAATCGTTGGAAGTGGCTAAATAACCCTAATAAAAAGAATAAAGAAATTAAAGAATAATAAGATTATGGGAACTTTTAAAAAAACATTTTGGGCCGCATTCCTAGCTTTCTTTGCGGCTAATATTGCTATCTCTATATTTACTGTTATAATCGTTATAGGGACCTTGGCCTCGGTGATGATGCTGGGCGGCTCTAGTGTGGACATAGACGATGACTCGATATTGAGAATAGACCTTTCAAAAACAGTGTCAGAGCAGGGTGCGGCATCTCCGCTAGGATCTTTTGATCTGGGCGTGGTGAGCTTTACCGAGGAGTTGGCATTGCTGGATGTTGTTAGTGCCATAGATAATGCTGCAAGCGACAAACGTATAAAAGGCATTTATATAGACGTGCCTTTGTCTGTTGCCACATCAAGCACCAATCTTGAGGAGATTCGCAGTGCTCTGTTGAGATTCAAGAACTCGGGTAAGTTTATCACGAGCTACTCTGAGTTTTACCCTCAGGCAGGTTACTATCTGGCTTCGGTGGCAGACGATATTTTTGTTAACCCAGAGGGTGGGGTAGCGTGGCACGGTATGTCGGCCAATGTGATGTTTCTTAAAAATCTGCTCGACAAGCTACAAATAGAAGCTCAGGTTATCCGCCATGGACAGTTCAAGTCGGCCATAGAGCCTTATATCCTTTCTAAGATGAGTCCAGAGAACCGTATGCAATACACTACCTTGCTAGAGACATTGTGGGGTACGGTGGTTTCTGATGTGTCAGAGTCGTTGGGTGTAGACTCAGCCTTGTTGGTGAAATATGCAAACGATCTAAGAGCACAAGAGGCTAAGGTGGCTCTGGAGTGTAAGATGGTAACGGAGCTTAAATATCAAGATCAGGTTAGCGAGTTTTTGATTGATCAGAGCGGTAGCGACGATGATGGCAAGCCAAACTTTGTTGAGCTTAGCGATTATATCAGTGACTTGAGTGTACGAGCAAATCTAACATCATCTAATCATATAGCCGTGATATATGCCTCGGGCGGTATCATCAGCGGCGATAGCGAGAATGGCAATATAGGCAGTAAGACGCTCTCAGAGCAGCTGGCAAAGGTTCGCGAGGACGATGATGTCAAGGCCGTTGTGCTTCGTGTCAACAGCCCTGGTGGTAGTGCACTGGCCTCTGAGGTTATGTGGCGCGAGATTGAGCTAGTGCGCAAGCAGAAGCCTGTGATAGTGTCTATGGGTGCTTATGCTGCATCTGGTGGTTACTATATCTCGTGTCCTGCTGATGTTATCCTTTCTAATAGGATGACTTTGACTGGTTCGATAGGTGTTTATGGTGTGGTGTTTAATGCTCAGAAGGGACTTAACAATAAGCTTGGAATAACCTTTGATGGTGTGAAAACAGGAGCTTCGGCAGATATGGGCGTGCCTTATCGTCCACTTTCTACTGCCGAGAAAGCCGTTATGCAGAAGAGTGTCGAGAATGTATACTCGACGTTCACCAAGCGTGTGGCCGACGGTCGCAACTTGTCTGTTGAGCAGGTTGATAAGATAGGTGGCGGACGAGTATGGTCGGGTGTGTCGGCTATGGAAGTAGGTCTTATAGATGGGTTCGGAGGTTTGTCCGATGCCATTCTTCTGGCAGCAGATAGAGCTGGTGTTATCTCGGACTATCGTATTGTTGGTGCAGTAGAAAAAGAACCTATCGACATGTTGCTTGAGGCTCTAGCATTTAAGGCTAAAGCCAAGATAGATAATACTCAGGCAGGCGAGCTATACAATCAAAGTCTAAAGGTTGAGCAGATGATGCGATTCAGTGGGGTGCAGACGCTAAGCCCTATTCTTGAAATCGAAATGTAATTTTATATATACAGTATGGCTATCAGCGAGCTTATGCTAATCAAGAACCATAGGCTCATTCCCAGGACTATGGGGCGTATGCCTGCGTGGCGTATGGTCTCGATAGAAAGGGTGCTGCCTATCAGAAATAGCGTTAGGCTAAGCATCTTGTGAGAGGCTGCCTTTATGATGCTTGACAGGCTCTGGTTGAGTGGAAAGTAGGTGTTGATAATCATGGCCACAACAAACAGCAGTACAAACCAAGGGATAGAAATTTTGCCACGGCTGCTATCGTTGCTAGATTTGAAGATGAAGGTCGAGACCAGAGAAAGCGGAATAATCCATAGGGCGCGTGTAAGCTTTACGGTGGTGGCAATTTGAAGTGCCTGCTCGCCATAAATCTTGCTGGCTCCAACAACTGAGCTTGTGTCGTGAATGGCTATGGCAGCCCATGTACCAAACTGCTGCTGGCTCAAATCTAACATGTGACCCAGAGTCGGGAAAATGAATAACGCTATGGCGTTGAGGGTGAAGACCACTGCCAGCGACATAGATATTTGGTTTGCGTTGGCCTTTACTACGGGTGATATGGCTGCAATGGCACTACCGCCACAGATTGCTGTTCCTGACGATATGAGGTAGCCCAGCTTGCGTTCGACTTTGAAGTAGCGTGCAAGCAGCATTCCTAGAACCATGACCATCACAACAGAGAATATAGTGAACATGATGCCCTCGGATGAAGATTTGATGGACTCCATAAGGTTCATGCCAAAGCCCAGTCCAACTACCGATGCTTGAAGTAGATACTTAGATGCTTTGAGTGTTTGTTGTTTAAATACCACTCCTGCACATAGGGCGAAAACTATACCCATAAATAGAGATAATGCAGGAGGTAGGAAGATTGCTCCAACTCCTAGGGCCAAGAATAATGTTTGTTTTACTGATGTTTTCATGACTGATTAATTTGATGCAAAGCTATTGCAAAATTAATCAACGTGCCAATACAAAATTGTTATCTATAATAACTTTTGGTTATGGCTAGTGTGAAGTCAGCAAATTTTTCGGCCAAGCGATTCTGGCTGCCTATGCGTGAGATGAACGAGAAATCGCGCTTTAACTCAACGTCTTTGATGTCTATGATGCGTAACTCATTGTGTTTGAGTTCGTCTATTATTGCAGCTACGGATACGATAGCATAGCTGTTGCCATCTATGACATAGCGTTTTATTGCTTCGCTGCTGCCCAGTTGTATGCGTAGGTTTAGCTCTGAGAGTGATATTCTACGGTCTTTTAGCTCGTTTATTATGACCTCAAGTGTGCCCGATCCATTCTCACGTAGAACCAAAGGTAATAAGAGAAGCTCTTGGAGAGAGACTTCCTCGACCTTGTTTTTGGTAGAAGAGATAAGAACCAACTCGTCGTGGGCAAAGAATCTATAATGAAAATCTTTCTTGTGTGTGGCTCCCTCGACAAGGCCCAAATCTATTTTGTTGCTAGAGATAAGGCTCTCGATGTAGTTGGTGTTGCCGCTTACCAGAGACAATTTTATGTTGGGGAAGCGACTCATGAACTTTGAGATAATCTTGGGTAGCACGTATTGTGCTATTGTGGTGCTGGCACCTATGACTATTTCGCCCGTGTCGTTGTGGCTCAACAGGTTCATCTCAAATTCTAGGTCTTTGTATTTGTCGACCAGACTTTGGGCAAAGGCTTTGAATACCTCGCCGCTGCTAGTTAGTGTTACTTTGCTCTTGCTTCTCTCGAATAGCTGTACTCCATAGTTGCTTTCAAGTTCGTTGATATGTTTTGAGATGGCAGGCTGTGAGATACCTAGCTCTTGGGCTGCCTTGGTGAAGTTGAGATTGCGAGCAACGCTTAGAAATACTATGAGCCTGAAGTCATTCATTGCCTCTTTCTAGTAGGTGTCTAGCGTGTTTTGTAGCTTGTTGAAGAATGTGGTTAGGTGCTCGCCATCGACAAAGCCGTGGTGGGCACATAGAGCCACAGGCATGCTGAAGTTCTCATCTACCTTGCCTACATTGACAAGCGGAAAACTGCTGCCGCCCTTTCTTTCTAGCGTAAAGCCTATTGAGGTGAATGATAGCCCCGGCAATGCACTTACGCATATAAGGTTGTTGTCGCTGCTGCTGTTTTCGGCAGAGTAGGGAGGTTTGTCGCCAGCCGAGGCTATAAGTTCCTTGGCTGTGCGATAAAACTCTTGTTTGTCCTTGATATAAGGGAAACGGATAGAGGCAAAGCTATTCATGCCCTCTAGCTTGATAGGTGCTATGGCATCTATGGTGTCATAGCAAACAATCTCTTGCTGAGGACTTACGCGAAAACGAAATTCCTCTATCTGGTTGAAGGTGTCGAGTATGGCATATAGATAATAAACAAAAAAGGATTCGGAGCGTTGTTTGGCCAGCTCGCGAGAGTGCTTGCAATTAACGTTGCAGGTGATGCTTACATAGGGGTCTATGAAAGTCTCGAAAAATTCGTAGTTGGCCTTGCGTGCCCAAGTGTTTTTGTCTATAATCTTTTTCATACGCTTATTTACTCTTCTATGCCTCGTAGTTGTTTCTCCCAGTTCCATGCTGCGCGAAGTGTGTCTTCGATGTCGCGCTCAGCTTTCCAGCCTAGCTCATTCTCTGTGTAAGATGAGTCGGCCCAGATTTTCTCTATATCACCCTCGCGGCGTGGTACAATCTTGTAAGGAACTTTCTTGCCCGTAGCTTTCTCGAATAGGTTGATAAGCTCTAGAACCGAGCGGCCTGCACCTGTACCTACGTTGAAAGCCTCGCAGCTCTTTTTGTTCTTGCCCTCGATAAGGCGAGTAACTGCTACAACGTGAACCTTGGCAAGGTCTATCACGTCGATGTAGTCGCGGATAGGAGTGCCATCAGGGGTGTTGTAGTCGTCGCCAAAGACGCTCAAGCAATCGCGTAGACCTGCTGTGGTTTGAGTGATAAATGGAAGTAGGTTAGATGGTACGCCGATTGGAAGCTCGCCAATAAGTGCTGAAGTGTGTGCTCCAATAGGGTTGAAGTAGCGTAGAGATATGGCCTTGACATTGTCATAGGCGTGGGTAGAATCTTCGATGATTTTCTCGCATACGTTCTTAGTGTTGCCGTAAGGAGATGTTGGTTTTGCAAATGGTGTATCTTCGGTTACGGGAAGCTGCTCTGGCTGTCCGTAAACGGTGCATGAAGATGAGAAAACAAGATTCTGGGTGCCGTTTTCTCGCATAAGCTCCATAAGTGTTATTAATGAGCCTAAATTGTTGTGATAATAGTGTAAAGGGGTCTTAACTGAGTCGCCAACAGCCTTGGCGGCAGCAAAATGTATGACAGCATCAATGTTGTTTTCTTTGAAAACTTTGTCGAAATTTTTGCAGTCAAGGCAATCAAGCTCGTAAAATTTAACGTCTGTGCCAGTTATTTTTTTGATGTTTTCGACCGCCGAAGCCTCAGAATTTGATAAATTGTCGACGATAACTACTTGATAACCAGCGTTTATTAGCTCAACTGCTGTGTGGGAGCCAATGTAGCCTGCGCCTCCCGTAACCAGAACGGTTTTTTTCATGTGTGTATTATATTAATTAAAATCACCACAAAGGTAATAAATAAACTAATAAGTTGTATATTTGTCTCTTAAATACAAAATTTAATATGTTATATCCTTTAAAGTTTAAGCCACGTTATAAAGAGCGTGTGTGGGGAGGGAATAATCTTGAACAGATTTTTGGCAAGAAGCTCCCTGACAATAAACATATAGGCGAAAGCTGGGAACTCTCGACACTTGAGGGTGACGACTCTCAGGTGGCCGAAGGCCGTCTGGAAGACAACGACTTGTCAGAACTCATAGAGGTCTTTATGGGTGACTTGGTGGGCGACTCGGTGTACGCTAAATTTGGCTTAGAGTTTCCTGTGCTGGTAAAGTTCTTGGATGTTAGTGAGAGTCTGTCGGTTCAGGTGCACCCTGATAACGCGATTGCCGCAGAACGCCATGGCTGCATGGGTAAAACAGAAATGTGGTATATCATAGATGCCCAAGAGGGTTCTCGCATAGGTCTAGGTTTTAAACCAGGTGTGACACTGGAGATGTATGAGCAGGCTTTGGCCATGGGCGAAGTTGAGAACCTGCTTAATATAATAGAGGTATTCAAGGGCGACTGTTTCTTGATTCCTGCTGGCACGGTTCACTTTATAGGTGGCGGAATATTGCTTGCCGAGATTCAACAGACATCAGATATAACATATAGAGTATATGACTGGGGCCGAGAGGGTGTGGCAGGTAAGATGAGAGAGCTACATACGGACCTTGCAGCAGAGGCTATGAACTTCGACACTTCGGCCATGCGTCTATGTGTTACCAAACCACCTATGGTTAATAATCCTGTGAATATTGTTAATAGTGAGCATTTTGTGACTCAGCTACTAAAGGTAGAGGGTGAGATGCTTAGGGATTACTTGACTCTAGATTCTTTTGTGATATATGTTTGTGTCGAGGGTAGTGCTATGTTGAATGATACCCCTATAAAAGTAGGCGAGACAGTGCTTATACCTGCCATGTACGAGAGACTAAACATCAAGGGCGATGCCATCTTGCTAGAAACATTTATGACCATAGATACCGAATAATTATGGGATACCAAGAAAATAAACAACACCAGATAGATGTGCGCTACATGAAGATGGCGCAGATTTGGGCCACAAACTCCTATTGTGTGCGTCGCCAAGTGGGTGCGCTGATAGTCAAAGATATGATGATAATATCTGATGGATTCAATGGTACGCCTTCAGGTTTTGAGAATGTTTGCGAGGATGAGGCAGGCCTTACAAAGCCTTATGTGCTGCATGCCGAGGCAAACGCTATAACCAAGGTGGCAAAGAGCAATAACTCCAGCATAGGAGCCACGCTATATGTAACTTCGGCACCCTGTATAGAGTGCTCGAAGTTGATTATTCAGTCTGGTATTCGCCGTGTAGTATTCTCAGATGACTATCACAGCGAGGCAGGTCTAGAGCTACTTGAAAGAGTAGGTATAGAGGTTGTTAAGATTGATTGCAAATAAGAGCCTCTAGTTTATCAAGCGTGTAAGGAACGATAACCGCTTCGCCTATACTCTTTATTAATATAAGGTCTAGGTGGTTGGTTTCTTTCTTCTTGTCAGACAAAAGGGCTTTGTAGAGACGGTGATTGTCTATGCCGCTGGTTAGTGGTAGCCCCATGTTTTCTATTGCTTTCTTGATTCTCTGGGCATCGTCGCTGTTCAGAAGTCCTTCTTTTACGCTTATATCTGCTATTGTTGCCATGCCTATGGCTACGGCCTCACCATGTAGGAAGTCGCTACTGCACTTCTCAACTGCGTGGGCTATGGTATGCCCAAGGTTAAGCAGCTTGCGGCGGCCACTCTCGCGCTCGTCGCTTTCAACAACATCTGCTTTGAGCTTGACGGCTCCCATGACAGCTTCGAGAAGAAGCTCGTTGTTGCCAACTATTTGTTCGTAGCTGTGTTTCTCGAATAGCTCGAATAGCTCGCTACGACCCAGAACTCCACCCTTTACTATCTCTGATATGCCAGCTCTAACCTCGCGCACAGGCAATGTTTGAAGCATGTCCAAATCGCACAGTACAAACTCGGGTTGGTTGAAGCAGCCGATGATATTTTTGTAGCCATCAAGGTTGACTCCATCCTTGCCACCAACGCTGGCGTCTACCTGACCCAGAAGCGATGTTGATACAAAGCCAAAGCGTAGTCCGCGCATATAGGTTGAGGCGATGAAACCCGTGATGTCGGTAACAATGCCACCACCTATGCCAAGCAGGAAGGTCTTACGGTCCGCGCCCATTTCGAGCAGCTCGCGCCATATTTGTTCTGCTGTTTGCAGGGTCTTTATGGTCTCGCCAAGACCTATTAGTATATGTTCGTAGCTATTTATCAAATCTCCATAGAGTCGATGTATGTTTCTATCGGTAATAACGATAACTCTTACATCTTTAGGAAGAAAGCTATTTATGTCGTTAATTACCTGACCAACAGCTATTTGCGATTTTCTGTTCTCGCCACATTCGATTTCAACAATCTGGTACATACAATTATATATTAAAATGTTACTACAAAGATACATTACTTTTGTAGAAATTTGTACCTTTGTGCCCAAATCAATCCTTTCAGATGCAAAAATTACGCAACATTGCAATTATTGCCCACGTTGACCACGGTAAAACTACCCTTGTTGACAAGATGATTCTTCAGGGCAATATTTTTAGAGACACTAGCAAAGCCGGTGAGCTCATTATGGATAACAATGACCTTGAGCGTGAAAGAGGTATTACCATTCTTTCTAAAAACGTCTCTGTAATTTACAAAGGCTATAAGATCAATATTATCGATACCCCAGGTCACTCGGACTTTGGCGGTGAAGTAGAACGTGTGCTTAATATGGCTGATGGTGTGCTACTGCTTGTAGACGCCTTCGAGGGCACTATGCCACAAACTCGTTTTGTGCTTCAAAAGGCACTTGCGCTAGGTAAAAAACCTATCGTAGTTATCAACAAGGTAGATAAACCAAACTGCCGCCCAGACTATGTTCATGAGCAGGTGTTTGATTTGATGTTTACCCTAGAGGCTAACGAAGATCAGCTAGACTTCCGTACTATCTACGGTAGTGCTAAGCAAGGCTGGATGTCGCATGTTGTGACAGAGCCAACAACGGATATTACTCCGCTTTTGGATGCCATCATAGACGATATACCTGAGCCATTTGTGGTTGAGGGTACGCCTCAGATGCTTATCACATCGCTAGAATACTCTTCTTATGTAGGTCGTATCGCTGTGGGTAAGGTTACACGCGGCTCACTTAAAGTGGGTATGCCTATAACGCTTGCCAAACGTGATAAGCTCACTAAGGTCAAAACTCGTATCAAAGAGCTTATGGTGTTTGACGGCTTGGGTAAGGTTAAGGTTGACGAGGTTCCTTGCGGTGAGATATGTGCTGTAACTGGTATCGAAGGTTTTGAAATCGGTGATACTATCTGCGACTTTGAGAACCCAGAGCAGCTAGAACCTATCGCTATCGACGAGCCAACAATGAGCATGTTGTTCACTATCAATGACTCTCCTTTCTATGGTAGAGAGGGTAAGTTTGTCACTTCACGTCACGTGAAGGACCGCCTAGAGAAAGAGCTAGAGAAGAACCTTGCCTTGCGTGTGGTTCAGGGTGAGACTGCCGATAGTTTCAACGTGTTTGGTCGCGGTGTACTTCACTTGTCTGTGCTTATCGAGACAATGCGTCGAGAGGGTTACGAGATTCAGGTTGGTCAGCCTCAAGTTATTATGAAAGAAATCGACGGGGTTAAATGTGAGCCAGTCGAGGAACTAACAATAGATATGCCAGAGGAGATTTCTGGTCGTGCCATCGAGCTTGCTACTCGCCGTAAGGGTGTTCTTATGAACATGACAACCATGGGCGAGCGTGTAAGACTTGAATTTGAGATTCCATCTCGTGGTATCATTGGTCTTCGTAGTAACTTGCTTACTGCAACGGCTGGTGAGGCTGTTATGTCACACAGATTGAAAGGCTTTGAGCCTTACCGTGGTGATATTGAGGTGCGCACAAATGGCTCTATCATAGCTATGGAGACAGGTACAGTGTTTGCTTATGCCCTTAATAAACTTCAGGATAGAGGTCGCTTCTTTGTGTCGCCACAAGAGGAGATTTATGCTGGTCAGGTTGTTGGTGAGAATAACCACGACACGGACATTGTGGTTAACCTTACTAAGAGCAAGAAACTAACAAATATGCGTGCTAGTGGTTCGGATGACAAGGTGAGCCTTGCTCCTCCAATCATCTTCTCGCTAGAGGAGGCACTAGAATATATCAAGGATAATGAGTATGTGGAGATTACTCCAAACTCTATTCGTCTGCGTAAGATTCTTCTTGACGAGAACGAGCGTAAACGCCAAAGTCGCTCATAGAGCTTCTTGGTAGATAAAATTAAGGGAATGACCATAGTATTACTTGTTGGTCATTCCCTTCGTTATTTAGCAAGGATGGTTAATAAGTACTTAGCTGCAACGCTCTGATTTTTAGTTCTCCGCAGCATACTAGTAGTATGTGAGGACAGAACTCGAAAGCTAGTAAGGCAGCAGATGAGTGCTTATAGTCATCCTTTTTTATTTAGATGCTACAAGCTCGAAGTCCAGTTGCTTACGCTGAAGGTCGGCGCGACGAACGCGTATTCTGACTTTGTCGCCTAGGGTGTAGCTTATCTTGGTGCGATTGCCAACAACACAGTAGTTCTCTGCATCAAACACATAATAGTCGCCATCAAGGTCTCGTAGAGATACCATGCCCTCGATTCCTGTGTCCTCAAGCTCAACGTAGATGCCCCACTCGGTGGCACCAGAGATATGGCCGTCGAACTCTTCGCCTATCTTGTCGCTCATGTACTCGACCATCTTATATTTTATAGAGGCGCGCTCGGCATTAGCTGCACGAACCTCCATGTCTGACGAGTGCTCACATTGGTTCTCATAGTACTCTTGGTTTACCGAAGAACCTCCCTCAAGATAGTGGGCTAGTAGGCGGTGAACCATGGTGTCGGGATAACGACGAATTG
>JAWXTS010000020.1:0-25695 GCA_044433305.1 Rikenellaceae bacterium
AAACAACTTCCTGTTCCCCTTAGCGACTGCAAATATACGAACTTTTTTAATCCATTTCCAAATCTTTTTGTAACTATTTTTTGAACCCCTCAACAATAACTCTAGAAGACAGGGAGTTACATGTGAAATTATTTTTAAAGCCCCAAATTTCATCCCTTACACAGCTACATATATATAAGGTATATACACTAACTCCAAGACCAAAACGCTTGGCTTTTTATACAACAGTCACCTGGCCAAGAACATAATACGCTAATTATCAGCATACAACAAGCCGCAAACAAAGACAAAACAATAAAATATATGTACTTTCTGCCAATATTCTAGATATTTATTTGTAACTTGCGAAAAATATAATCAACTATTAGGTCCTGTATTTATTATAAGGTGCCTAGTTTGTAATCCCAAAAGCAATGAAAAAACAGATTTTAATTGCTGCTTTGTGTCTTTGCAGCATCAGCGTAAGCGCGAAAAAAGACAAAGAAGAACCAAAACCAGATTTTGTGTTTGAAACCGTAATCGAAAATCCTATAACATCTGTAAAGAACCAAAACCGTTCTAGCACCTGCTGGAGTTTCTCAGCTTTGGGCTACATGGAGTCCGAACTTCTACGTATGGGCAAAGGCGAGTACGATCTATCAGAGATGTTTGTTGTTCACAAAACTATGGTTGACAGAGCACGCAACTATGTACGCCTTCACGGAGAAAGCTCTTTCTCTCCAGGTGGTAGCTTCTACGATATTGTATATTGTATGAAGCATTACGGCTTGGTACCTCAAGAGGCTATGCAGGGCATCATGTACGGTGACTCACTTCCTGTTCACTCAGAGATAGACGCTGTTGCAGGAGCTTATGTTAATGCTATTGCTAAAGGCAAGCTATCTAAGCTTACTCCAGTTTGGGCAGATGGTCTATCAGCAGTCTACGACACCTACTTAGGCGAGTGCCCAGAGGAGTTTACTTACCAAGGCAAGAAATACACTCCAAAAACTTTTGTTGATGAGCTAGGTCTAAACCCAGACGACTATGTATCTCTAACATCTTACACTCACCACCCATTCTACTCTCAGTTCATCATTGAGGTTCCAGACAACTGGCGCAATGGCCTATCATGGAACTTGCCTCTAGACGAGTTCATGGAGGTTATGGACTATGCAGTAAGAAACGGTTTCACTTTTGCTTGGGGCAGCGACGTCAGCGAGACAGGCTTTGGCCGCGACGGTCTAGCTACAATGCCTGATGTTAGCTCAAACGCTACTGAGGGTTCTGACATGGCTCACTGGCTAGGTCTTACTGCTGAGGAGAAGAAAGAAAGACGTGCCGAGCAACCAGAGATGACTATCACTCAGGAGTTGCGCCAAGAAGCTTATGACAACTGGCAGACTCAGGACGACCACGGTATGTTGATTTACGGTATCGCTAAAGACCAAAATGGCAAAGAGTACTTTATGATGAAAAACTCTTGGGGTGAGACTGGTAAATACGAGGGTCTATGGTATGTAACAAAACCTTTCGTAGCTTACAAAACTATGAACATCCTTATCCACAAGGACGCCATACCAGCAGCCATAGCAGCTAAATTGAACTTGAAATAAGCCTTTAACTTTAAGGCGATACATACAAGGGAATGACCAACAAGTAATACTATGGTCATTCCCTTCGTTATTTAGTAAGGATGGTAATAACCAACCATATAGCTAAATACTGCTATAAAGCGGCTTATAAATAGCTAATAATTGTTATTGCCACAACTCAAAGATAGAGCTATCTTTGTAATATGAAATTTGAATTTATTTTATTGAATTGTTAGTGCTATCGACAATTAAAAGTAAGCCATTTAATATAGATAGTGGAAAAGAATGGGGATATACCTTTTTATAGGGTGCATCCCCATTCTTTACATACACTTAACACAAAATCCCTATGATTCGTTAATTAACCCGAACACATTACCTAGTTATTGTTATTGTTGGAGCTATGGTCATGCTATAACTTTGTCCTGAAAAACACAAATGGTAATGGCTTCACGCCAACCCTAACAAGAAGATACTCATTTGTATTTGTACAAAAAAAAATATTGCATAGCTACCTAAGCTATAAACACGATGAAACATGACTAATAAGAAGAAAACAATTTCAGTGGTGGCTATATCTCTTGTTATAGCATTCATGCTGTACTCGGCATGGATTGCACCTACAAGAATCGCAACACTCAACTACCCAGACTTTTCGACCGAGAAGCTGATACGTTCTAACGACAACCCGTTTATTAAGATAGAGAGTGTACCTATTGACAAACCAGAGAAAATAAAGAACTACGACATGGTTCTAGTTCGTGTCCATGGTTCCTCTATGGACTCTACTCACCTTAAGGCCATCGAAAAAGCCATAGCCAAGGGTGTTGCCGTTTATAGCTCTGAGAGCGACAACTCCACAATCAACTCCCTAGAGGGACAAGAGCTACAATATGTAGCCACCCTTATGGAGAACAGCTCTGTTAAGAATAACCGCAGCTTGTTCAACTATGTCCGCAAGAATATAGACCGCAAGAAAGTTTTCAACAAAGAATATCACGAGCCTATACTTGTCCCTGCCGATTTCTATTTTCACTTGGGAGACGACAACTTCTTCTCTAGCTTTGAGGAGTACGACACATTCTACAAGCAATCGGGTAAGTATAAAGAGGGTGCACCTCGCGTGGTTATGCTATCGGGCAATATCAACCTTCAAAATTCTAACGAGGAACACATTGCAGCTCTTATCAACTCTCTAGAGCAGCGCGGACTCAACGTGTACCCTATCAACTCATTTGGCTCTAAGAAGCTAGATATGATTAGAGCCGTAGAGCCTAATATCATAGTCAACAATCCTCACGGACGTTTGGTTATGGGTGGTGCCGAAAGTGGCGAGGAGCTACTCAAAGAGCTTAATATTCCTATCTTAGCCCCTGTTACGGTCAGCGAGCTATACGAATCGTGGCTAAAGAGCAAGCAGGGAATGGAGCAAGGAGGCATGACCTCTATGAGTGTGGTTCTACCCGAACTGGACGGCGCAACAACGCCTTTTGCTATCGCGGCGCAGTTTGAGCGCAACGGATACAATATCTTCGATGCCATACCAGGACACACAGAGAAGTTCTGCTCAATAGTAGAGAACTACACCAAGCTACAAACAAAGAGCAATGCCGACAAGAAAGTAGCCATCTACTACTACAAGGGTGTGGGTAAAGGAGCTATCAACGCTGCCGACATCGAGGGTGTTCAGTCACTATATAACACACTTTTGTTCTTGAAGAATAGCGGCTACAATGTCGAGGGACTACCGTCATCGGCAAAGCAGCTAGAGGACATGGTGCAAAAGCAAGGATCTGTATTAGGCAGCTATGCCCTAGGAGCCTATGATGAGTTTATCAAGAACGGCAACCCCGAGCTTGTTAGCGTAGAGAAATTCGAGCAGTGGGCCGAGCAATCGTTACCTGCGGAGCTTATAGAAAATATGGAGGCACAATACGGCAAGGCTCCAGGCGATTATATGTCATACGAGCAAGACGGCAAGGAGTATATCGCTGTTGCCCGCTTGCAGTTTGGCAATGTAGCTATACTTCCTCAGCCTATGGTTTCGACGGGCGAAGACATCGAGACCCTGACCCATGGTGTTGAAGGTGCTCCAGCCTACCCTTATGTTGCTTCTTACCTTTGGACTCGCAAGGGCTTTGAGGCCGACGCCATGATTCACTTCGGTACTCACGGCAGCCTTGAGTTTATCCCAGGTAAGCAAGTGGCACTCTCTGACTATGACTGGACAGATGCTTTGGTTGGCGACATGCCCCATTTCTACATATATACTATCAACAATATAGGCGAGGGTATCATTGCCAAGCGTCGTAGTTATGCAACACTTATCGACCACCTTACTGCTCCATTTATGCAGGGCGAGCTTTACGGCGAGCTGCAAAAGTTGGAAAGTATAGTTCACCGCTTCGAGCAATTTGAAGAGGGCGAGCTTAAGCAAGAATACCGCAAAACAATAACAGAGCTGGCCAAGGCTCAGAATATATGTTCCGCGCTTGGGCTAGATTCTCTAAGTACTTTTAATGATGATGACATCGAGAAGGTACATGTCTACCTAGAGGAGATTGACGGAGCCAAGGTTAGCGACGGCCTCTACACCCTTGGGCAGGCTTATAGCACCGAGAATGCAGACAACACCGTAAAGCTAATGATGGGCGACCCTGTTCGCTATGCCCTAGCGAGCATAGATGTTGCACACGGACGTATCTCTGCCGACAAGCTCGACAACCTACCTTACATCTCAAGCAACTATGGTCCAAAGGCCGATCAGATAATTCGTCGTGCACTTTCAAAAGAAAGCAGCGAGCGCATATTCAACTCTGTGGTATCTAAAGAGGATGCCACCGCGCTACAAGTATCGCTTGCTCAGCAAAAGACCAAGGAACAAATGATGGCACGAATGATAGAGATGGCTATGGGCTCTGATAACTCAACAGAAACTGCCGTTAAGTTCCTTGACCCAAAAGGCAATATCATAGAAACCGACAGTACCATCATAGCCAAAAAGAGCTCGGGAGGACATCCTTCTTGGATACCTAAGGGCGATGGAGCAGAGATGCCCGAAAGTGTCAAAAACATGATGGGCGACAAAACACCTGAAAAGCAAGTGTCGCAGCCAGAGCAACCTAAGGCAACTTCTGCAATGGAGCGCATGGCTCAAACAATATCTCAGGACCAAGGTTCAGACAGCAACACTCAGCAGGAGCTTATAAGCGCGCTTGGCTCTCTTAAATCAACCATTGATAAGATTGCCCAAAAGCGTAGCGAACTTGTCAGCTCAACTTCTGCAGAGCAAAACGCACTACTCACAGCTCTTAGCGGTGGCTACATCCTGCCTAGCTCGGGCGGCGACCCTGTTGCCAACCCTGATGCCATAGAAACAGGCCGCAACTTCTATTCTATAAATCCAGAAACCACTCCTACCGTAGAGGCATGGCGTGTGGGTAAGCGACTTGCCGACAACCTACTAGAACAAGAACTAGAGGTCAATGGCAAATACCCTGAGAAAATCAGCTTCACACTTTGGTCTACCGACTTCATCTCTAGCGAGGGAGCTACGGTTGCTCAAATACTATGGATGCTAGGTGTCGAGCCTATGCGCGATGGTATGGGATATATCCGCTCACTGAGAGTTGTTCCTTCAGAGCAGCTGGGACGTCCACGCATAGACGTTGTAGTTCAGACCTCGGGTCAGCTACGCGACATTGCAGCCTCTCGCCTTGAGCTTATCAATCGAGCCGTCGCCATGGCTGCCGCAGCCAATGATGCAGACCCAAGTACCAACTATGTGCGCAAGGGTTTCCAAGATTCTGAGCGACTACTTCTAGAGAAAGGATTCTCTCCATCTGATGCCCGCAAGTACTCTGGCGAGCGCGTCTTTGGTGGTGTAGGAGGCAACTATGGAACAGGCATAATGGGTATGGTCGAGGATAGCGAGAACTGGGACTCTCAGTCACAAATCGCCAACCAGTATATCAAGAACATGAGCGGATTGTATTCATCAAACGGAGGAGACGACTGGGGTGAGGTTCGCGAAGGAGTCTTCGAGGCCGCACTACTAAACACATCTGTGGTGGTTCAACCACGCTCTAGCAACACATGGGGACCCCTAAGCCTAGATCACGTATATGAGTTTATGGGAGGTCTATCTGCTGCGGTGCAGGAGGTCACAGGCAACGACCCAACGGCCTACTTCAACGACTTTAGAAACAGCAGTCGCGCCAAGGTCCAAGGACTCAAAGAGGCCATTGGCGTCGAAACATCATCTACAATCTTCAACCCTAAGTATATCTCTGAAATGATGAAGGGCGAGGCCAGCTCTTATGGTACCTTTGCCGAAACCGTGCGCAACACTTTTGGCTGGAACGCTATGAAACCTTCGGCCATAGACGAGTATATCTGGGACGAGCTTCACGAAGTATATGTCAAAGACAAATACGACTTTGACATGAAGGATAAGTTCTCTGACAAAAACCCTTATGCCTTGCAGGAGATGACAGCAGTGATGTTGGAGTCGGCACGCAAGGGCATGTGGGAGGCAAGCAAGCAACAGATTGCCGAGCTGGCCGAGCTACACACAGAAATGGTTATAGAACACGAGGCAGGTTGCAGTGGATTTATATGCGACAATGCACAGCTGCGCGAGTTTATAGCCGACAATGCTCCAGACAAAGCCGAGCAATATAGTGAGGCCATAACTCAGGCTCGCGAGGTTCAGCTCGACCAACAAGACAGCGAGAATAGCCTAGTGCTGAAAAAAGAGGAGGACCAACAGCAACAAAAATCAAGAGCCGCCTCTCAGGACGACAACAAGGACTTTACGACTATATATATCATTGCTGCTCTGATGGTTCTATTCATAGGCTTTGTTGTATATCGCAAACGCAAAGGTTAATGGAAACGATTATTCAACTGATATTTGTTGTGGCATTAGTAAAATTTTGCCTCAAAGCCGCACTATCTGGCAACCTGAAAGTGGTTGCTGGATATGGTGTGGGCCTAGCACTCTATGCCGTGGCTCTATACCCCGTGGTCATAAATCAACCACTGACCATCATCTCTGAGATGCTCAGCAGCCGCAAGGTAGTTAGTGACATGGCCCTACTTACAACGGCCGAATCTATCATCGGAATCTTGATTTCGATACACCTTCTAGACAACTACTTTAGACCCAAGTCTAAGCGCACACTATGGGCCAAGTTTCTGAAGATTGTCCCAGGCATCATCGTGCTATGTGCAGTGTGCTACTTCGAGCTACTGTTCTTCAAATGGCGCGTGGGTGGCGATTTCCTAACCACATCGCTTATGTACGCAGGCATACTGCTGGTGGGAGTCATATCGACAGCCCTATTCCTTCGCTGGGCACTATCAAGCGAGAGCCTACTGCTAGAGGTGAAGCTACTACTAAATCTAACAATCATGGTGCTTGGACTTCTGGTCAGCTCTTCGGTAGCCAAGTACAACATCTCAAATGCCTCAACCCCTATCGAGTGGGGAGCACTTATTGCCGTGCTTACAGGGTTCGCAGCCCTAACTCTACTGGGAATATGGCTACATAAAATTAACTTTTCATTCAAAATCTCAACATTACTAAAATGGAACAAATAACAAACATCCTTTACTGGCTTTCGACAGGACTAATGATTCCTGTAACCCTTTGTCTAATCCTTTTCTTTGTGCGTGCCGTGATAATGATAGGCGGCTTCTATGGAGCATATATCTCACGCACCAAGGTCAACGTTAAGATAAATCAAGAACTAGAACAAACAGAGGTAGCTGCATTTATGGCCACCCTCGAAGAATATGATTCTACAAAATCTCCTTTGATAGCTTCGTTAACTAAAATAGGCAATAGCCAAAGCACAGCTAAGGTAGATAAGATTATAGGCGACTATGAGATACTAGCCGACAAAGAACTAGGCACATCAAAGCTGCTTGTTAAGATGGGTCCTATGCTTGGACTTATGGGCACATTGATACCTATGGGACCTGCGCTGGTTGGTCTGGCAACAGGCGACATATCGTCCATGGCTAGCAATATGCAGGTGGCCTTTGCCACAACCGTTGTCGGCATTATCATCGGAGCCATAGGCTTCGTAACCCTGCAAGTGAAACAACGCTGGGTGGCCGACGACATGAACATCCTAGAATATATTGCTGAATCTCTAAAAGCTCAAAAATAATGGCACGCAGAAGACGACTTATAAAAGACGATCAAGACCAAGATCCATTATCAGTGCTAACCAACTTGTTTGATGTGGCAATGGTCTTTGCCGTGGCATTGATGGTTGCTCTGGTCACACGTTTCGACATGACCGAGATGTTCTCACAAGAGGACTTCACCATGGTCAAGAATCCGGGCACCGAGCAGATGGAAATCATAACCAAGAAGGGGGAGAAAATCGAGAAGTACACTCCCTCAGAAGATTCTCAGAGCAGCAGCTCGCGCGGACGCAAGGTCGGCGTGGCCTACCAGCTAGAAAACGGCGAGATTATATACGTGCCCGAGTAGATAGTAGTATATAGCAAACAATAAACGCGACCTTTAAAGGGTCGCGTTTATTGTTTGTATTAACTTAGAATATGTAATTTAAGATTCCCATATAACGTTGGTCAAACTCCTCTGGGGCCTCGGTTTTTTCGTGAGTGCGATAACCTTCCATAGACACTTTGATATAAACAGAGTCTGTAAATACAATATCACCTAGCATAAAGAAACTAATAGGGCTATTCTCTTCTATTGCTACGCTTTTTGCTTTTATTTCCATTGTATCACATTTTATCAATATGTCTGCACCTTCGGTCGACAGACTACGGTTGCTGCCAACAACATAAATACATCTCTCATCTGGAGTCTCATAACCAGGCCTTCTCGTCTGAGACATAACAGCCATTGCAATAAACATTGACAGTACAAGTGAAGTAATAATTTTTTTCATAATATTATGATTTAGGTTAGTTTTATAATCTATCTAAATTCTCTAGATGCTTGTGCAATAAAACCTTACAACACCAACACCCCCCTAGAACATATACGAAAGCGTCAACAGCCAGTACCTGCCAAGGATAGACTGCGTGCTTGTTGTTATGTAGTCGTCGGTTATATTCACGTTTTTGTTCTGTGCACTATTTAGTATATCGAATACCATAAGGCCAAGTTTCAATCTGTTCTGCGCTCCAAACGAGCGAGTTATATCGGCGTTCCAGAACATATCGTCGCGATTAGACAAGCTCGACACATCATTGCGATACATATTGTAGGTAAGCATCGTGTTGGCGGTATAGCGTTTGGCAAAGCTAGTTCTTATGACTCCACTCAACTGCTGCTCGATATATTTACTAGAGCCATAAGGGCCGCTGGTAAATATACCCACGCGCGTTTTAGAATAAATCTCGGGCTTGAAATACTTAGAGAAGCCCGCAACCAGATTCAGCGTCAGGTCCATATCATGCTGGGTCGTTTCCCTCAGCTGCTCTTGCAAGAAGAACGGCACATTGGCATAGCTATACTTAAGGTTGGCCTTCAGTGTTGACGATATGCCAGAGAAGCGTTTATCGAATTTCAACGTCGACGACAGGGTGTAGTAGCCGTCAACATTCTCATAGCTTGTAAGCGACGCACCCGCCGTGGCCGTGTAGTCATACTGCTCTAAGTCGGTATCCTCTGTGAAATAAGTTGTCTTGGTGGCTATATAATCCTTAACATAGTTTGCCGCAAAGTCCACGCCCACACTAAGGCTTCTCTTAGCTATGATCTTATTAAATCCTATTGAGGCATTAAGCGAATTAGGCTGTTCGAGGTCTATGTTTCCTACCCTTAGGAACATAGGGTTTTGGTCAGATATAACATCACGCAACTGCTCTACGCTGACATTATTTCTTCTCGAAGAAGCATTAAGATTAATCCTAGCGTTGCCCTCAAGCGTCCATGTCATCTGCACCATAGGCGACAACGAATAGAAATCATGGTCCATAGAATACTCATCACCATACATCTCTTGGCGGTTGATTTTGGTTATATCTCCCGTTAGCGAGCTAGACATAAGGAACTTAGGAGCATTGTAGGTATAGCCTAAGTTCAGGTTATTGCTACTCTGGTCTATGGTATAGTCGTATGTATTTGTCGGATCTATATCGCCCTCAGGGTTATTCAGAAAATCTATCGCCATCTGCTCCGAGCTGTTATATTTAGAACCAAGACTATATTTAATGTTCATAGACGAGCGTTCAGATATCGACCGTGATAACCTTAAAGATGCGCCCAAATCTCTTGAGCTACCAAGTCCGTTATTGCTAAGCACGGTGTTAAAAGACGAACTTTGGTCATCATCTATCCTCCATCCCTCACTATTGTTCTCTCCCAGATTAGCATCTGCCGTAAATACAAAGTTAGTATTCTCGAACAAAGCACCCATATATATAACCTTAGCATTAATACCTTTCTTGCTACCGTCGCTTGTGGTTCTCTGATTCTGATACAACGAAACATCGTCCGTTATGTCCAGCGTCTGTGTACTACTCTGGTTCTGATAGGTTGAATAGTTTGCACCTAAGCTCACATTAAGAACAGTTTTTCTGATACCCATATTCAAAGTAGCACTACCACTATACGCATCACTATTCTGCATATTCTCAGTAATATTATCGAGCTGTCTTAGTTCATACAGCTCCGTAGGGAAGTAGCTAATTTGCTGAGTGCTTTTAGTTTCAGCATCGCCATGAATGTAATGAGCACCAAGAGTTAAACTCAACGAATCGCCCTGACGGTATGCATAGCTACCGTGTATCTCTGCTGCACGCGA
This sequence comes from Rikenellaceae bacterium, assembly GCA_044433305.1. Classification (GTDB taxonomy): domain Bacteria; phylum Bacteroidota; class Bacteroidia; order Bacteroidales; family Rikenellaceae; genus JAWXTS01. The sequence goes on from JAWXTS010000020.1 coordinate 10,373, forward strand.
TGGAGTAATGCTAGGACTCTGAGAATAGTCTGTCGAATTTGTAGATGTGCCGTTGGTCTGGCCAAGCCCCGAAATGCTGTAACTGGTGGATGGCTTATTGATGCTAGCAATAAGTGTCCCAACAAGGTGGTCCTCAATCTCACCACTACTTTCTTCTTTGTTGGTGCTTGTTCCCCCCGCAAGGTTCAACATTATATTCTTTATGACCTTAGGCTTAGAGTAGGTCACAACATCCATAACCTGATCTTTCTCGGCCGTTTTGTCGCCTATACGCTTGGCATCGGGGTTTTCCTCTTCATAGACCTTCACATTCTTGATGTCGTCTGTGGTCAAATCCCTCAAGGCCAACATGGTGTCGTCGCCAAAGAAACGTTGCCCATCCACATATACCCTATTCACCTTTTTGCCGTTGGCATATATACCGTTCTCGTCTACCGAAACCCCCGGAAGTTGTTTTAGTAGCTCACCCAGTTTATCACCAGCCATAGTGTTAAATGCCGCGGCATCATATACTGTGGTGTCGCCACGCATAATCATAGCGATACGATTACCTATCACGCTGATGGTCGCAATCTCGGCTGGGTCTTCTGTCATCAATATATCCAAAGACTTACCTATTTCTTCTGGCTGATATGTTTTACTAAATGTCTTATATCCCAGATAAGAGGCCGTAACCTGCACAGGCTCTTTATATTCTCTATCCAACTCGCCTACTGCAAACTTATATGTCATAAAATTTAGCGCGTAGGTCGATATATTCAGCGTATCCTTGCTACTTATTATTGTCACCACCGAGCCAACCAACGGGTCTCCCGTCAGCGTATCATTAACATATATTGTGGTGAGAGCCTCTGTATATATCCTAAAAGCCTTTGCTGGACCCGAACCTATACCTGCTATTCTCATTTGAGACTGCGCATGTATTGCACAAAAGAGTAAAGAAAGAATTATAAATAGTCTAGTTGATTTCATGTTTTAAATGTTTTATTTTCACAAGATATGTAAAATAAAATGAATAAAACTACGTTTTACAACTTATTTTTATTAATTTTGAGATTGACACTATTTAATTTAATTCTAATTAAAAAAAATTAACATGTTATGAGAAATTTAAAGCTTTTTTTAACAGTACTAGTTTCTAGTACATTATTTTCATTATCTGCAAATGCAAAGACTCTTTTGCAGAATGAATATGTAGTAAACTATTTTGACCAAGGTTTCAGTACTGAATCTAGCTTAATATCAAGAGCCGTCATGATAGGCCAAGTATCACCAATACCAGGAACAATCACAGAAATCTCAGTAACTATAGGCACTAGAGTAAATGAAGGTGATGTAGTCATGACTATGGTGGCTTTGATGACAGAAATACCAATATACGCACTAAATGCTGGAACAGTAATTGACATATGCGTTGAAAAAGGAGATGTAGTAGAACAAGGGCAGATGTTATTTATTATAGAGTAACTCCTAACCTTTTATATAATAATGGCTGTACATATATATATGTACAGCCATTATTTATTATGTATTTACAACACCAAGTACTAAAACTACTTCAGAGACGAGAATGTCAGAGTGTCAGAAACGATGAACATATCGCGCGCAGGCCACGATTTGACCTTGGCTAGCGAGCGCGTAATCTGTGTCGAAACATAGTTATTAAAGTTATAGCCCACCCACGAGGACTTGTTGGCCACAAAAGCCCAAGTGTAGCCGTTCTTCTGCTGCTTAATAATCGCGCTTGTACCTGCCATAGAACCAGTTCTGGTCCATTCCTCGCCACGCACACTGGCCCAACCAATAGGCTTCAGACGTTTGCTGTCATAGGTCATGGTCTTTATACTCTGCAAGGAAAGAATATCACGCTTGATGTTGTCACCATTTATCGAGGCCACAAACCTCAGTAGCTCAACTGGCGAGGCCACCCACCCTCCAGCAGCACCAAGCAGCGTGATGTTATTGCCGCCATCGCTACGCATGGTTGAATCACTGCCATCGCTAGCCTCAACTTTCTCGGCCTCCTTAACCTCATAGTAGTTAACCTCGTTGAGCCTCTTGTCGCGACTAAAGCTCTGGCCCATGTGAATATCATAGCATCCAGCAGGAAACAAAACAGAGTCCTGAACATAGTCCACATACGGCAAGTGAACAACCTTCTCTATGACCTTACCAAGAACAATATATCCCAGATTAGAATAGTTGTAGCTCGAACCAGGGTTGCTACGTAGGCGGTTGCGTGTGGCATAGAGAATCATATCGTCATCCGAAAGCGGTAGCTGCTTCTTGAGCACCCTAGCCACGCCCTCATTATTGAAGGCAGGGTCACCGATGGGCGACGAGAAACCAGCCGTATGGCGCAACAGGTGCTCGACAGTGATGTTGCTCAATCTGCGGTCATTGATATTCAGAAATATCGAGTCGTTGAGTATGCCCCTCTCGCCAAAGACCTTGGCACTCAGAGACAGCTTCTTCTGCTCTACAAGCTTCATAATGGCCGTAGCAGTAATCAGCTTAGATACCGACGCTATACGGAATACATTATTAACTTCACAGGTTATATCATTATCCAAATCAGCATAACCATAACCCTTTGCATATATCAAACTATCGTTACGCATAAGCGCGAACGAAGCCCCCGTAATATCCCAGCGGCGCATAAAGTTCTCGACCTCTCTATCAAAGGTCTTGGTCTGCTCCAAATCATTCATAGAGTTGGTTATAAGCATATTTATGGGCAAGGTAATACCCGAGGACTCGACACGAGGCTCGTAATCCCCCCCCTGCCATATATGCTGATTCTTGTAGACTACAAAAACTAGGAATAAAATGGACACCAAAGCGGCTATATGCGATAGTCTGATTTTGGCCATAAGGTCATGTAATATTTTTATAATTTATTCTGCTACTGCTTGTTCTGCCTTCTGGTCCATGCGCGCAACAACCTTACCATAAACGATAAGACCTATGGCCGACACAAGAGCTATAACAGCAAAGTAATACCATATATAGTGAGCATTGACAGCGGCAGCCTGCCACTCTTGGTGCGAGCTGAACAACAACGGTTCTGGGCAATATTTATTTAGCAGAAAACCCGAAAGTCCAAATCCAAAGATAGATGATAGAAACGAGTGTAGGTGGCTAAAACCAAGATACATACCCTCCTCGCCTTTGGGTGCCTGAAGCGAGAAATACTCCAAAAAGCGTGGCGAGATAAATGTCTCGGCCAATCCTTGGAACACAATACCCACAATCATCATAAATGCAACTGGGTGCATACCAAGTATCAGCGAGCTGGGATCTATCAGATTTCCCGAAGCCATACATATAGCCGACACAGGCATTATAAACATACCTATGGTCATCGAGGCTAGGGCCGTGCGCTTGCTCATAAGCTGCGTAACGAAGTTTACGGTAAGCACAACAACCAGTGGGTTGACATTTGCATACCATGATGGAGCCGAACCCTCACCTGCCAAACGAAGCACATACTTAGGCATAGTGGCGTAAAGCTGTTGCTGTACCATCCAGAAACCTGTTATGATAAGTATCAATGTTATAAGACGACCATTGCAGCATATTTTGATTAGGGCATTCCATATATCTTTTAGGCTCTTACCTTGACCTGCATTCTCGCTGCTCTTATAAAACAAGAATATAGCTATCAGAGCAAGGAAGGTCATCGACGCCGAAAAGTAGTTAAGCGAGATAAGTCCATCGTTACCTAGTGCATCACGCAAAGGTTTTACTATTGTCTTACCCGAGAAGGCTCCGATATTAACCATAGCATAGAATATAGAGAAACCCTTGGCGCGTGTCTCTGCCGTGGTTTCTTTGGCTACGGTTCCCGTGATTACACTCTTTATGAACGAGCCTCCCAACACTATAAGTATCATAATAGGAATGATGCCGTATGACATGTTGGTTTCTAGTAGGCCTGTAAATTTTGTTGTTTGGCTATATTCTACTAGTCCTGCCGATTCAAGGTAAGTAGGATATATTGCAAGTCCCAAATAACCAACCGTAAGAAGACTAAAGGCTATCAACATTGCCGAGCGGAAGCCTATCTTGTCAGCCAGCGCACCTGCAAATGTAGGCAAAAGGTAGAGCAAAGCGGAGAAACCACCAGCGATAGATGCCGACTCAATATCGTTGAAACCTAGTATGCGACTCAGGTAAAGGGTTATTACAATAAATACACCGTAGTAGGCTGCACGCTCAAAGAGTTCGACCGTATTGGCGACCCAAAAGGCTTTGCTAAATTTAATTTTTGCGTTTTCTGTCATCGTTAAGTTTGTTTGTTTGTTTTGGGGGAATCTCGCTGCGGCATAATTACCACAAGTTGCAAATATAGGCATTTTTTACAAACAATCTCTAAAGAAACCCCCATAGAAAACTCCAAAAATAAATAATAATATAGTATTTTTGTCGTCGATTAATTAAACAATAATTTAAACCCAAACCAATAATATTTTTGATGAAAACACTTAGACTAACAGCATTAGCACTTTTGTTGTCCTTTCAAGTATTTGCTCAAGAAAGCAGCGATGAAAGCCAAATGGACTTCACCCCACAGATTCACGGTAGCATACGCGGCAAGTACGAGTACCAACCAGAAATAGACGAAAGCCGTTTTCAGGTTCGCAATGCACGCCTTAATGTATCGGGCTTCGCACTGGAGAATGTATACTACAAGGCCGAGATTGACCTCTCAGACCAAGGTGTTATCCGTATGCTCGATGCTTATGTAAGACTTTATGCCATGAAAGATTTGAGCTTTTCTATTGGTCAGATGCGCGTACCTTTCACAATCGATGCTCACCGCTCACCATACGCTCGCTACTTTGCCAACCGCTCATTTATCGGTAAGCAAGTAGGCGATATTCGTGACGTAGGAGCCGTTGTGGCCTACACCCACGAGCGTGGCGCAGTGCCTTATATCCTTGAGGGTGGTGTTTATAATGGCGACGGACTACTAGAACAAAAAGAGTGGCAATCGAACCTCAACAGTTCACTTAAAGCACAGATGTGGTTTGGCAACAACTGGAACCTTACCCTTAGCCACCAACGTCTTCAACCAGCAGAGGTCATAGTAAATATGTATGATGCAGGTGCTAACTTCAGCACAGACCGCATGCACATCGAGTTCGAGTACCTTTATAAAACATATTCTCAGAACGCCTTTGACGACGTCTACTCAATCAATGCTTTTGCCATGTATAACTTCCCACTCAAAAGAGGTTTCTTTAAAAACATCTCTATCCTTGGACGTTATGACATGATGACAGACCACAGCGATGGCGAGATGGATGACGACGAGATTGCAGCAGGCAAACTAAATATTGATGATGCCGCTCGCGACCGCCTTACTGGAGGTATCACATTTAGCCTTGACAAGATGTTCGTTGCCGACATACGTCTCAACTACGAGAAATACTTCTATCATTCTTCTGCCGCCATAAATCAATCTGAGCTAGATAAGATCGTTATAGAATTTGTTTGTAAGTTCTAAGCACCAGAAGTTTAAGCCATAAAGAAAGGAATGACTAACAAGTAATACTTGCTGGTCATTCCCTTCTTTGTATCTAGCAAGGATGGCTAATAAGTACTTAGTTTACTTCTTACGTTTGGGGTTGGCCGGAAACCAGCCTTTTCTCACCCTCTCTTTCTGTTCAAACAACTCTTTAATTGTCCAAAAAGACGAGAAGGCCACAACACCCAACAGTGTAGATATTAGTATGTTCTCTATTGCTACGGACAGCACCATACATGCTAGGCCCAGCAGCAGAAACCACCACCAACACCCTGTGCCAAAATAATATTCACATTTTATAACCACGGGATGAAAGAATCCTATCACTAGGAATGTAGATATGCCAATGGCAATGCCAAGCAAGTTATAGCTTTGTAATAGCTCCATCATAGTCTCTATATACTAATAGTCCTCACATACAGCCTCTAGGTCGACAGTAAAGCCCTGCTCAAAACCTTTGAACTTGCCCTTTGCCTCTAGAAATGTTATTAGATTATCTATATTTAATCCCTTTGCCGAGCATGTATAGAAAAGCTGCTCTGCGCCAAACTTCTCTATTATAGCTTGTTTCAATGACTCTTGAGAGTAACTGTTACCCTCCATCATTCTCAATACTTCGTGTGCGTGTACTTCATTCATATTTATTGTAATGTATTTTACCAGCATTTATTGTTCTGCTCGCTTATGCTCTAACTAAAGCGAGTAACATAATCTCTGGTTTTATTTGTAGACCACAAAAGTAGTAATAAAAAATATGTGTACAAAGATAGCTTATCATCAAATAAATACATACCTTTGCTCCTGCATTGGTTTCTTTTGTCGCGCCCTGTGTGACATACGAATTAAAAGGGAATGTCGTGTAAATCGACAACAGTTCCCGCTGCTGTAATTCCTCTCTTCTTATACATTAAGATGATGACAATAGGATTCTACGCCACTGGATAACTCTCTGGGAAGGCTCTATTGTCAATCAAGGATAAGTCAGAAGACCTGCCATCTGCAATTTTAATTTTTTAGATTTACGGCGAATGAATCTTGAGTTAAGTAGCAATGGGAGCTTCAACCCAAAACTTCTTTCAACCCATGTTTGTCGCCTAGATCGTGTAATTTACGATTTGAATGAAATTTTTTGCGACACTGCTTTTCTCTCTTTTAGCCTTTAACATTTATGGATTCGACCGCGATTCCATAGCCTACAACCTTGACATCGAACAGGTTGTAGTTCAGGGCGAGCGTGCCATAACCAAGATAATACCTGTTCAGGTAATGGAGAAAGAGCTGCTAGATAGACTCAGCGTTCACTCTGTGGCAGATGCCATACGCTACTTCTCGGGTGTGCAAATTAAAGACTATGGCGGCATCGGAGGACTCAAGACGGTCAACATACGAAGCATGGGCACCCAGCACGTAGGCGTATTCTATGATGGGGTCGAGCTTGGCAATGCACAGAATGGCACCATAGACCTAGGGCGTTTCTCACTCGACAACATGGAAGCCATAACAATGTACAATGGGCAGAAGAGCGCGATTTTCCAACCTGCAAAAGACTTTGCCTCGGCAGGCTCTATCTATATGCAGAGTCGTATCCCTAGCTTTGACGATGACAAAAACTATAATGCCAAGGCTACATTCAAGACAGGTTCTTTCGATCTTATAAACCCTTCGATACTCTATGAGCACAAGCTAACAGAGAACCTGAGCGCAGCACTTAGTGCAGAATATATGTACACCTCTGGAGAATATAAATTCACCTATGAGAAGGCTGACGGCTATACCATTACCGACACTCGCGAAAATGGCGACGTAACAGCCCTGAGAGTCGAGGGCGGATTGTTTGGCAAGATTCAAAACGGAGAATGGAAAACAAAAATATACTATTACGACTCAGAGCGAGGCTACCCCGGTGCGTCGGTGCGCGAGGAGCCTGGTGTATTCCAGAACGAAGATAGGCAGTGGGATAATAACTTCTTTGCCCAAGGCTCACTGCGCAAAAGTATATCTTCAAAATATAGCATCCTTTTAAGCGCGAAATACGCCTACGACTACCTACACTACTTGTCGGACCCTAGCCTTGACGTCTCGACCATGTATGTCAACAACCACTACACCCAACAAGAGGGCTACTTATCCCTAGCCAACTACCTAAATATCAACCATTGGTGGAGTGCCAACCTTTCTGTGGACTACCTATACAACACCCTTGATGCCGACCTATACAATTTTGTCTACCCAAAGCGCAGCACACTACTTGGAGCCTTGGCCTCTTCGGCAACATTCAAGAAACTAAAGGTGCAAGCTAGCCTACTATATACCTTTGTGGGCGAACAAACCTCTACAAGCGACTCCGCCTCAGAGGACAACATGGAGTGGACCCCAACGGTGGTAATGTCATATTCTCCCTTCGACAATATAGGACTAGACTTCAGAGCCTTCTATAAACGAATATTCCGTATGCCGACTCTCAACGACCTATACTACACGTTCATAGGCAATATCGATCTGGAACCAGAATACACCAACCAGTATAACGTAGGTGTGGGCTATAACAAATCATACAGCGGCGGTTTATTCAGAAACATTAACATCCAGCTAGACGCCTACTACAACGAAGTTGAGAACAAGATTATCGCCATGCCGACCTCCAATCAGTTCCGTTGGACTATGATTAACCTTGGCCAGTGCGAAATTCGAGGTCTTGATTTGGCGGCCCAAACCTCATGGCAGATTTCTGAGGTTGAGCTTAACACACGCCTTAACTACACCTACCAAAAGGCGCAAGACTTCACCTACCCATCGAGCGAATTTTACGGCGGGCAGATTCCTTATATCCCATGGCACAGCGGTTCGGTTGTGGTTGGTGGCACATTTAAAAGCTGGGAACTGAATTACAGTTTTATATATACAGGCGAGCGTTATGAGTCTCAGGCCAACATCATAGAAAACTATGCTCAGCCTTGGTACACTCACGACATATCACTGTCAAAGACTTTCCTATTCAAAAACACCAGACTCCGCGCCACAGCAGAGGTAAACAACCTTCTCAACCAACAGTATGAGGTGGTGCAGTGCTACCCCATGCCAGGAACAAACGTAAAAGTAATAGTAACCGTAGATTTATAGTATAACCATGAAACAGTCCTCAAAATACATCTTTGCCCTGCTGCTAGCTCTTGTGGCTATATGTTCGTGCCGCAAAGACGAATACATAATCCCCTCAACATCAACCCAAGTTTCTGATGGGCAGGACGGAGAAATCAAGGGTTTCTTCTTGCTCAACGAGGGTAACATGGGTTCAAACAAAGCCACTCTAGACTTCTATGACTATACCACAGGTATCTACCACAAGAACATATACCCCGAGCGCAACCCTTCAATAGCGCGCGAGTTGGGCGACGTGGGCAACGACATCAAAATCTGGGGCGACAAGCTCTATGCCGTGATAAACTGCTCTAACTTTGTGGAGGTCATGGATGTAAATACAGCAGAACACATAACTCAAATATCCATACCCAACTGTCGCTACCTAGCATTTAAAGATGGCTATGCCTATGTAAGTTCTTTTGCAGGCCCTGTATCTATTGACCCTACCGCCAGACTGGGCTACGTTGCCAAGATAGACACCTTGACCATGAGCGTTGTCGACGAATGTACCGTAGGCTACCAACCTGAGCAGATGGCCGTGGTGGGCGACAAACTATATGTAGCCAACTCGGGCGGATATATGGTTCCCAACTATGACAATACGGTGTCTGTTATTGATTTGAACAGCTTTGAGGTTATCAAGACCATAGAGGTGGAGGTAAACCTGCACTGCCTAGAGCTTGATGACTATGGCTACCTTTGGGTTTCGTCTCGTGGCGACTACTACGACATAAGCTCCAAGACTTTCGTCATAGACACCCAAACCGACCAAGTTGTAAACACCTTAAACCTGCTGCCCAACTCAACTATGACCCTATGTGGCGATTCGCTCTATGTTTATAGCAGCGAGTGGAGTTACAGCACAAACTCGAATACCGTAAACTACGCCATCGTTAACACCCAAAACCAGCAGGTGGTAACACGTAGCTTTATAACTGACGGCAGCCAAGCCAACATAACTGAGCCTTATGGACTTGCCGTAAACCCATATACAAGAGAGATATTTATTACCGACGCCAAAGACTATGTTACACCCGGAACAGTGCACTGCTATTCACCTGAGGGCAACCTGAAATGGAGCGCGACCACGGGAGACGCCCCAGCCCACATAGTCTTCACAAATAAGATACTTCAACCACTAAACGACTAGCTATGAAACAGAAACTATTAATACTTGCCAACATTATTATCATCTGCCTACTTGCCCTTAGCTCGTGTGACACTGGCACTACCGACCCACCAGAACCTCAACCTCCAACCATCTCTCTCGACAGCGAGACAGACAGCTATACGGTTAGAGTAAACGAGGAAATAGTCATAACACCCACATACGAGAACGTCTCTAGCGCGAGCTTCTCGTGGACATGTGATGGCATCACTATATCTACCTCTGCCTCTCTGAGCTTCACCTTCGATGAGGTTGGCGACTACTACGTTGCACTAAAGGTTACCAACAGCGATGGCTATGCCTATAAGGAGATTAAAATCTCTGTGATGGAAAGCACCCTTCCAATTATACAGCTTGTTGGAGCAGACCAAACAATAAACATAGCCCAAGGCGTAGAGTTTTCGCTATCTCCAGTTGTTACAAATGCCACCGATGCAAGCTACATCTGGACTCTTAACAATGTCGAAATAGCCAACACCCAAGAGCTTACATACACCATCTCTGAGCTAGGCAGTTACACCCTTCGACTCACCGTAACCAATCAAGACGGCTCAAACTACCTTGAGCTTGCACTCGAAGTTATGACACAGGATCAGTTGCCTTTTAGCTGGAGCTTCTCTAGCACAGAATACAATCTGTCCTCTGGTCGCAGCATACGCCTTAAATGCTGGAACATAGAAAACGACTTTGGCGGCGACTACCTTTGGAGCATCAATGACAACCAAGTCCAGCAAGCAACTGTCAGCGAGTATATATTTGACCAGACTACCCTTGGCAGCTATACCGTGAGGGTGGATAAATATAATACTAGTGGCACTGTGGTGTTATCTCAGGAGCTAACGGTCAATGTATGTGGCGTTGAGGGTACCTACAAGCGCAGCACAAGCGGAAGTGCCAACGCCAATGTCGTGCATGAGTTTATACCTGGACCTGGCCAGTATGTAAATGAAGATTACTCGTGCTCTACCATGGCCGAAGCTAACGCCTATGCCCTCTCTCGCCTAGACGACCAGAAGTATGTTTCTCTAGGTGCTTATGGTGGATATATCGTTGTGGGCTTTGACCACAGCATACAAAATAGCGGAGGTTACGACATCGTCATTAAAGGCAACGCTCTAGAGACCTCAAGCGAGCCAGGCATAGTCATGGTCATGCAAGACGAAAACGGAGACGGTCTACCCAACGACACTTGGTACGAACTCTCAGGTAGCGAGACCGTGCTCAACAGCCAAATAAAGGACTACGCAATAACTTACTACAAACCCTCATCAAGCCGCGCTCCTGTCATGTGGACAGACAACATAGGCGGCGCGGGCACCATTGTATGCAACACCTACCACCAGCAAAACTACTATTATCCAGGGTGGATAGAACAAGAGCAGATGACATTCTATGGCACAGCCCTAGTGTCTAAAACTTACAGTTCCTCTGATTCATATTGGGTGAACCCTGCTTTTGGCTGGGGCTATGCAGACAACTTCAGCGACACAGACACTCAGATAGGTGGCGACACAGACACCTCTAACAACTATCTAAAGATTTCTAACGCCATAGACCACAACGGACAAAGCATAAACCTTGACTACATAGATTTCGTTAAGGTCTACACGGGAGTAAACGAGCAAGCAGATTTGCTTGGCGAAATATCAACCGAAGTTTGCAGCATCTCCGACTACAATATGATAAAATAAAGAGGTTCTAAGGCCCCAAGCTACATCTTTGTGGTCGGCCTGCGGGCACAAAAAAAGAGCTGCGACTTAAATAAGTTGCAGCTCTTTTGCCTTTCGGCTCTATTGCGGAGGAAGGGGGATTCGAACCCCCGGTACCGGTTATCCAGTACGTCAGTTTAGCAAACTGGTGGTTTCAGCCACTCACCCATCCCTCCTGACTAAAATTTGACCCTCAGAAACCAAGCCTCAAAGCCCTAATCGTTTCTAAGAGATTGCAAATCTAATATATTTTTTCAACTTTACAAAATCTAAATGCGTTTTTTTAATCTCTTAATCGCCAAAAACAACATCTAGAATCCCTAAGCCCCTAGAAATAAACTAGAAGATAAAGCGTGAACTGATTTCTTCGTTATTATGAACTCGACCTATCACATCGGCAAAGATGTTGGCCACGGTAAGAACAGTGAATTTCGATAGGTCCTTGCTCTGATCTAGTGGAATAGAGTCGGTTACGATAACCTCTTTTAGCGCGCTGTTGTTGATACGCTCATAGGCAGGTCCTGAAAGTATAGGATGTGTCACAGCGGCGCGAACGCTCTTTGCTCCACGTTCCATAAACATATCGGCAGCCTTAGATATTGTACCAGCCGTATCTATCATATCGTCTATGATGATGACATTACGTCCCTCGACATCGCCTATGGCAGTCATAGAACCTACGACATTGGCTTTCTCTCGTTGTTTATGAGAGATAATCATAGGAGTACCTAGATGTTGTGAGTATGCGCTAGCGCGTTTTGCACCTCCCATATCAGGAGCAGCGATAGACAAATCCTCCAAATTCAAGCTCTTGATATAAGGAACACATATGCTGCTTGCATAAAGGTGATCCACTGGAATATCAAAGAAACCTTGTATCTGGTCAGCATGCAGGTCCATAGTCATGATGCGGTCTACACCTGCGGCACATAGCAGGTTAGCTACGAGCTTAGCACCTATGGAAACACGTGGACGGTCTTTGCGATCTTGACGAGCCCAACCGAAATAAGGTATTACGGCAATCACTTTATATGCTGATGCTCTACGTGCGGCATCAATCATAAGCAACAGTTCCATAATATTTTCTGCTGGTGGCATTGTAGACTGTACGATAAAGACCGTGCAACCTCTAATACTTTCGTCATAAGCGGGCTGAAATTCGCCGTCGCTAAAATGCAACATTGTTGAGACACCTAGTTCGCAGCCAAAACTTTTAGCTATCTTTTCTCCTAGGTATTGTGAGTTTGAACAAGCAAATACCTTCAACTTATGCTCTGCCATTTGTATAAAGATTTAAAAAGGTTTAAAATTTACGGTACAAATGTAATCTTTTTGTAATAAAGTTGTTCCAAAAGGTACTACTTTTTGTTAACAAAATATTGTTATGCTACTCTGGCTCGCTCCAGCGCGTGATACACTCGTCAATAAAGTTCAGTATTTCGTCCTTACCGACAAACTTTTCTGACGAACTGTACAACATCGGAGGCATCTCTTCCCATGTTTCGCTCAGTTTTTTAGCATATTTGGCCATGCTACTATCCAGAGCATTCTTTGAAATCTTATCGCTTTTTGTGAATATCAACGCAAAAGGAACGCCTTTCTCGCCCAACATGTTTATAAAGTCGAGGTCATTTTTTTGTGGGTCATGGCGCGAGTCGACAAGCACGAACAAACACACCAGAGCCTCGCGTAGACTCACATAATTTGTTATCAGCTTAGAGAATCCTTTGCGGGCATCCTTAGAAACGCGGGCATAGCCATAGCCTGGCAAATCGACAAGGTACCAGTTCTTGTTTATCAAGAAATGGTTTATCAATCGTGTTTTACCTGGTGTCGAAGACACTTTGGCAAGCGAGCCGTGTCCTGTCAACATATTTATAAGTGATGACTTACCAACATTTGAACGTCCAATAAACGCAAACTCAGGAAGTTCTGTATCTGGGCACTGGCCAATTTTCTGGCTGCTGCACTCAAAAGTCGCAGTAGTTATATTCATAATTCACAGTATTTCTGCAAAGATAGCTGTTCTTCCATAAAAAGTTAGTATTTTTGTAATAATTTAATTTAGTAGGTGCCAATAAAAAGATAACAACTTTTTTAAGTTACCTTTGCACCTCGACAAATATGACGATGAACAAATTTATATCTAGCTACCACAATACTGCACTAGAGCAGACGGGACAAATGCTCAGCGAATTAGGCTTTTCTTCTATTGACGAGCTTATCGGTTCTGTTGTGCCTAGCGATATAAAGCTCCGCTATAACATCGAGCTAGCAAAGACTGGTCTTAGCCAACATGAGTTTGAGACTCACTTAAGACAACTAGCATCAAAGAACACTCCCCTGCGTTCTTTCATCGGCATGGGCTATTATCAGAACCAAGGCTCGGCCCTACTCAACTCTCTTATAGTCAACAACCCGCTATGGAACAACAACATTGCAGGGCTTGGTGATATGCACAAACAAGGCTACCTCGAGGCCCTACATAATTTCCAGCTTATGGTGTGTTCTATGACAGGCATGTCTGAGGCTGCACATGTAGGCACAGACGAGGCTTTTGCAGCCATCGAGACAATGAAGACAATGTATGAGTTGCGTTCTGATGATGCTGTTTATAATAACCATAATATACTATTTGTAGACCAAAATATCTTTGCCCAAACACTAGATTTGTTGCTTACCTACTCCGAGCCTATGGGCATAGAGATTGTGTGTGACAATTTTGACGAGTTTGAATTTAGCGGCAAAGAATTTGGAGCCATACTACAATACCCTGGAGCAAATGGTCGCGTATGCGACTATGACGACTTCTGCGCCAGCGCGCACTCCAATTCAACTCTCGTTGCCGCGGCTGTGGACCTTATGGCTCTTGCCATCCTAAAATCGCCTGATAGCTGGGGTGCTGACATCGCTTTTGGAAGCACACAGAGGCTGGGTTCAGACCTCAACTTTGCAGCCAGCAATGCAGGGTTTATCGCCACGCGCAAGGGACTAGAAGGCTCTCTTGCCAAGTTTGCTGTACACCAAACCCAAGACGGTGGCTACAAGCAGGATATTGGCAAGGTCAACCATACTATCGCAAGTCCCGTGATGGCCATCTTTGCAGGACTATACGCCATGCTACACGGCGCAAGCGGACTCTACAACAAAGCTATACACGCACATAGCCACGCCAAGGCTCTAGGCAACCACCTAAAGGACTTGGGATATACACTTGCCTGCACCGAGTACTTCGACACCATAGAAATAGAAGACGTAGACGCAGCGCGAATAAGCAGCGAAACCATAAAAAGCGGCATCAACATATACTGTCCCGACCTTGAGACTGTGCATATCACCTTGGACGAGCTGACAACCCTAGACGAAATAAATACACTAGCGGAGATTCTTGCAAAGCTCCTTGGAGCCAAGCACCGCGCCATAAAAAGCATAGATAAAGACGTGAGCCTTCTCTACGACTTGCAGCGCACGACGCCTTTTATGCACGAGCCTATCTTCACAAGCCACAACAGCCCAAGAGAAATAGAAAGCTATATCGCAAAGCTGGAGAGAAAAGGCACAGGCCACCTAGCTGGAGCAAGAGATTTGACTAGCTTATCATCGAACGAGGGCTGCCTAGCTGCTCCTTCTTTCATGCCCGAGTTCAAGAACATACACCCCTTTGCTCCATCAGAGCAAACCAAGGGCTACACAGATATTATCGCCTACCTAGAGCAGGCTACATGTTCACTCACAGCTCTTGAGGCGTGCTCTTTTCAGCCTAGCCTAGCTC
>JAWXTS010000021.1:0-24826 GCA_044433305.1 Rikenellaceae bacterium
CGACGCGCTTCCGATCTTCCATTGTGCGCACCTGAATAGAGCTGGTGTGAGTGCGAAGTAGGATATCTGGGTTTTTTTCGATGAAGAAAGTATCTTGCATGTCGCGTGCTGGGTGCTCTGGTGGGAAGTTTAGAGCCGAGAACACGTGCCAGTCATCTTCGATTTCTGGACCGTCAGCCACGGTGTAGCCCATGCGAGAGAATATCTCTATGATTTGGTTCTTGATTAGAGATATAGGGTGGCGTGAACCAAGGTTCTCTGCCGAGCCTGGGCGCGTCATATCTATCGAGTCACCAGCTTCATCCTCAGTATTTTGTAGTGTTTCTCTGATGGTTGTAATCTTCTCAGTGATGTTGTTCTTTAGGGCATTAATCTTCTGTCCTAGTTCGCGTTTCATCTCTGGAGCTACGGTACGAAATTCGTCCATAAGGGCGGTGATTTCGCCTTTCTTACCTAGCATCTTAATTCTAAATTCTTCGATTTCTGATTCGACCTTAGGTGTGAACTCATCGACTAATTTTGTAAGCTTCTCAATTTTGTTAATCATATTTGTGTGTAATTATATTTTTATCTTTACATTTGCGTTTGGAGAGGTATAGTACTTCTCAACATACAAAGGTATAAATTTATTGGATATGGTAGGTAAAAAATTGTTAATTACTTCGATGTTTTTACTACTTATGTGTGGACTTAGGGCTCAAAGCATAGGTGTAGCACTGAGTGGAGGTGGAGCAAAGGGTATGTACCATATAGGAATACTCAAGGCTCTAGAAGAAAACGATGTGCCCATAGACTATATCTCGGGTACCTCGGCAGGTGCTATTGTTGGTGGTCTTTATGCCATTGGTATGACTCCTGCACAGATGGAAGAGATATTTTGTAGCGACATTGTCAAGGTATGGATGAGTGGTCAGGTTGAGGATAAATATTCTTTCTATTTCAAAAATTCGCGCAAGACAGCCACAGCATTTTCTCTGCCTCTTGATTTTAAGAGTGATGGCAGCGGCGGTGGATTCAAGTTTCCTTCGAGCCTTATATCGTCTTTCCAGATAGACATGGCTTTTGTAGAGTATTTTGCCTCGGCAGATATTGCCTCTCAAAAGAATTTCGATAATCTCTTTATTCCATTTAGATGTACTGCCACCGATGCCATAAATCGTGAGGGATATATGTTCCGTGAGGGTAATTTGGGGCGTGCCGTGCGTGCTTCAATGAGTATTCCTATGGTCTTTAGACCTATGCGCGAGGATTCGGTATTGTTGTATGATGGAGGTATGTATAACAACTTTCCGTGGCAGGTTCTCAAAGATGATTTTGATGCCGATATTATCATAGGAAGTCAGTGCACCGAGGGCAACTCTGTGGCAACCGAGGATGATTTGGTAGAGCAGATTTTTGCCATGATGATGCTCAATACAGACTACTCGTTGCCAGACAGCAGTGTGCTTATCAAACGTGCTGTAAACACCTCTACACTAGACTTTAGCAGGGCGCGCGAGATTATACATCAGGGCTATCACGACGCCATGTATCATATGCCAGAGATTTTGGCCACTGTTGGAGACCGCCGTGTCAGTAAGAATGAGCGTGCACGAAAACGCATGGAGTTTATATCTACGCTTCCGGGGCTAGAGTTTGGTAAGATAGAGATTGAGGGGTTGACACCCTCGCAGGTCGAGTATGTAAATAACATGATGAAGTTGTATCCTTCTGAGCGTAGTGGCAAGCCTCAGACTTTTAGCTATGAGAAGTTCAAGTCTGAGTATTCTAAACTTCTGTCTTCTGATGACTTCGAGGTTGAATATCCTACTGTTGTATATGACACCATTACAGACCTCTTTAATATCAAATTGTCGTTGAAGGCCAAACCAGGATTCAAGATTAAAGTGGGTGGAAATATCTCTTCTACGGCCCTTAATCAAGCCTATATTGGACTAGAGTATAAGAGGGTTAACCGCATGGCAAACCTCTATTACCTAGATTCTTACATAAGCCCTATGTATACTTCGGTGCAGCTGGGAAGCACCTCAGACTTTATCATGAGAGTGCCCGTAAGTATGAATTATAGCATGAACTATAATTACTATAATTACTTCAGAAGCAACTATGGTATTCTCTCTAAGGGTAGTGATTTGAGTTATTCAAAGAGTAATGATCTGTTCTTTTCTTTTTCTTTGTCTACGCCCTTGTCACGCACCTCACTACTCATGTTGCGCTCGCATCTAGGTCAAGACGAGTACAACTATTTCCAAGAGACAAACCTATATTCAGATAATGATATTCTGGATTATAGCAAGTTGCAGTATATTGGCCTTGAGCTTATGTATGACCGCGATATACGCAACTATTATCTGTTTCCAACAAGAGGTGTTTCACAGCAAATCTCTGGCATATACATGGTCGGCAACGAGAAGTTTGAACCAGGAACAAGTGCCTTGTATGGTGAGAAAAGCAGTGAGCATACACACGACTGGTTTGGTGCTCGTTTCACACGCGAGCAATACTACAATCCTGCTGGGTGGTTGTCGCTTGGCTACTATATTGATGGTGTGATAACCACGTATAAAGATATGGACAATGATTACATATCAAACCTTACTATGCCGGCTTTTCAACCCACCCAGCACAGCAAGTTCATATATATGAAGGAGTTTAGAAGTGATATGTTTATTGCAACAGGTGTCATACCTTCGTTTATATTCTCAGATAAGCTGTATCTCAGAACAGAAATTTATGCTTACCTACCTAACAACATAAACAAAACACAAGAGGGTATTAAACAGCGTCTGCGCTACATATATAGTGGCTCATTGGTATATCAAACCATCATAGGCCCTGTCAGCTTATCACTATCGAAGTATGACCTTAGCCGCGAGACAACAGGTGTTAGCAACAACTGGTTCTTGGCGTTTAACTTCGGCTATACCATCTTCAACCAGAAGGGCTTGTTCTATTAGAACAATGTTAGCGTCTCTGCTGAGGGGCTGATACCTAGGTGGGTATATGCTGTTTGGGTAGCCTCACGACCGCGCGGTGTGCGCTTCAAGAACCCCTCCTTTATCAAGAACGGCTCATAGACCTCTTCTATGGTTCCTGCATCCTCACCCACGGCTGTTGCTATGGTGCCAAGGCCTACGGGTCCACCATTAAACTTCTCTATTATAGTAGATAGTATCTTGTTGTCCATCTGGTCTAGGCCTCTAGAGTCGATGTCTAGTGCGTTGAGGGCTATTTTGGTTATCTCTAGGTTTATACTTCCGTCTCCTTTTACCATGGCAAAGTCACGCACACGACGCAGCAGAGCGTTGGCGATACGTGGAGTTCCGCGACTACGCATAGCAATCTCTATGGCTGCTTGGTGGTCTATGGTGATGTTTAGTATGGCCGACGAGCGACGTATGATATTTGCTAGGATATTGGTGTCATAGTATTCCAACAGACACTGTATACCAAAGCGCGCACGAAGTGGAGAGGTCAAAAGACCGCTGCGGGTTGTTGCTCCAACAAGTGTAAATGGTTCAAGCTCAATCTGTATGGAGCGTGCGTTGGGACCTTTGTCGAGCATGATATCTATCTTATAGTCCTCCATTGCTGAGTATAGATACTCCTCGACTATGGGGCTTAGGCGGTGAATCTCGTCTATGAATAGCACATCGCCCTTTTCGAGGCTTGTCAAAAGACCCGCCAGATCGCCAGGTTTGTCGAGCACAGGGCCTGAGGTGCACTTCATGCTTACACCCATCTCGTTGCATATGATGCCTGCAAGGGTTGTTTTACCTAGTCCGGGAGGTCCATGCAGCAGCACGTGGTCGAGTGAGTCGCCACGCATCAGAGCTGCCTTGATAAATATCTTTAGGTTGTCGACAGTCTTGTCTTGGCCGCTGAAGTTTTGCAGTTCCTGCGGGCGTATCTTATTCTCAAATTCGAGATCTGTTGCTATTTCGCGGGTATTTTTCATAAGTTCATTATTCTTAGTTCCTTGGGCAGCATGTTGGTTGTGCGTGTGCCGCTACGTTTGAGCCAGCCTATGGGTGTGCCCTGATAACACAACAGGTTTAGTCCTTGCTCAAAAAGCTCGGCATCTATATCATGCTTACGAAGATACTCTATTGCTTGCTCATACGAAAGCTCTATATTGGGTACTGCCTCACGGTTTAGTCCATGGTATAGGGCTAGGGAGTGTTCGGGCTTGAAGTCGCTGCCAAAGAAACGCCCCATGGCCACGCCAGAGTATGTTGCACTAAGGCTCTGAGCCACTAGCTTGACATCCTCAAAGGTGCTTTTCTCAAAGGCATAACACGTGTCTGCTATCTTGGCAAAACACATATTCTCGGGGCTATTGACCCACTTTTCAAGCTCCGCTTTCTCGGCCACCGACACAGGAGAGAATATGTTCTTAACGCCTGTCTGAGGGCCTTTGCCGCCCTTTTTCTTTTGTTTCTTATCTCTGTTGTTGCGTGTAGGTTCTTCTATATATTCGTTTGCTTTAGAGTTGAGGCTTACACTGCCGCCTTCCTTGCGGAGTATGGCTGCAAAAAAGCCTTCGCTCTGGGTCTTGTGGGGCATAAAGCGAAAGGTATCTATGCCGCTAACTTTGGTTTTTTCTACGCCCCAGCTCTCGGGGATAGGTACTTCCAAGGGGCTGCAACTAAAGTTGTTACATAGCCATTGCACATTGTCCTCGTTCTCTCTGTTGTTGAATGTGCAGGTGCTGTATATTAGGGTGCCGCCGACTTTCAGGGCTGGCCAAATATCTGATAGTATGCGCTTTTGGCGTGCCGCACAAGTCTCTACGGCCTGCAAGCTCCATTCACCTCGTGCCTTTTTGTCTTTGCGAAACATGCCCTCGCCAGAGCAGGGAGCATCGACAACTATCAAATCAAAGAATGAGCTTAGCCCTATGAAGTGTGCAGCATCATTAGAGGTAACTATGGTGTTGCCCTTGCCCCAACGTCTAACGTTCTCGGCTAGTACCGCTGTGCGTGCTCGTATAACCTCGTTGGCCACCACAAGGGCACCTTCATCTGCTAGGCTTGATAGCAGGGTGCTCTTGCCCCCAGGGGAGGCACACAAATCGAGTATGATTTTGGGTTGCTCGTGTTTGCAGGCTCCTTGTTTGAACAGCTGCTCAATGAACATAGAACCCGCTTCCTGCACATAGTATGCTCCGCCATGATGGCGTGGGTCGAGGGTAAACTGAGGCCTGTGGTCTAGGTATAGCCCACTTGAGCACCAGTCGACATCGCTTCTGTGCTCGTCAAATATGTTGTGAGTATTTTTGTCTGGGTTGAGGCGCACCGAAACAGGAGCTGCTTGTTCAAGAGCCTCTAAGAGTTGCTCTTTGTCCCTAGGGCTGAGAGCCTGCGCGCCATCCAAAAAATTCTCGGGTAGTTCTATATTGCTATTTGTTTGGGCAAACTTCATTTATGCGGTCTATGATTTCGTCTATAATGTTGCTGTGGTCTACAAAGTTGCAGTTGTCAATGTCTATTGTAATAACTTTCCCTTTGTAGATGTTGTTAATCCAGTTCTCGTATTTTAGATTTAGGCGTTCTAGATACTCCTCTGATATGGTATTTTCGTAGGAGCGACCTCGTTTTTTGATTTGCGTGATAAGGGTTTTGACGCTAGCTTTGAGGTATATTATAACATCTGGGTTGGGACTTGATTCTGCCACAACCTCAAAAAATAGCAGGTAGGTTTGATAATCGCGTGAAGATAGCAGCCCCATCTCATGTAGATTCAGCGCAAAGATATGCGCATCCTCATATATCGTGCGGTCCTGAATAAGTCCGTTTCCGTGACTAAGAATCTCTGTTCCTTGCTTTACGCGTGTGCACAAGAAGTAAGTCTGAAGATTAAACGACCAGCGATTCATATCTTCATAGAAATCACTTATATAGGGGTTGTCACTGGTTTCAAAGTGAGCCTCTATATTTAGGCGTTCAGAGAGTAATTTTGTGAGTGTGGTCTTGCCGCTGCCGATGTTTCCTGCTACTGCTATATACATGATCAAAGATTATTTATTCAAAGTCCATATGGCACTAGCAACAAAGGTAATAATTTTTAGCGGACATTACAACGTCTTAGAGGTTTGAGTGGTTTTCTTCTGCAATAGCCAGCAGGGCATCTATGTATTTTCTGCTATTATAGAGTCGAGGAACTTTGTTCTGTCCGCCGCTCTTGCCCTGAGATGCTAGCCATTTCATAAAGGTTCCGCTAGGAGCTATACTCAGCGTTGGCATCAGCAGTGTGGTGTCGTTATTTCTCTTGGCTGCATAGTCCGAGTTTATCTCTTGGAGGGTCAAATCGAGCGTTGTTCTGAACAGCGCCACATCTTTTGGTGGACGGCTAAATTCTACCAGCCATTGGTGAGAGCCGTTGGTATCTCCTTGCATGTATATAGGTGCGCCAGTATATTCAAGTATCTGTGAGTCAGTTACTTGGCAGGCTTTGTGCATGGCTTCTTCGGCATTGTCTATTATTATCTCTTCGCCAAAGGCATTGATAAATAGCTTGGTGCGGCCTGTAATTCTTATGCGATAGGGGAAGGTGGATGTAAATTCTACGGTGTCGCCTATCATATACCTCCACAATCCACACGAGTTAGATATTATTATGGCATAGTTGCGTCCTAGCTCAACGCCCTCCAAAGGCACTACGCTGCTGTGGTCACTAAAGCTGTCCATGGGCAGAAACTCATAGTACATATCATAGTCGAGCATAAGCAACATGTCGGTCCTGTTGGGGTCGTCTTGTATTGCGAAGAATCCTTCTGAGGCGTTATAGGTCTCAATATAGTGCATATTCGAGCTTGGGATAAGCTGCTTATATTGTTCGCGATAGGGGTTGAAGTTCATTCCGCCGTGGATAAATAGCTCCATGTTGGGCCATACCTCCAGCAGGTTGCTGGCCCCCGTATATTCTAGTATGCGTTGCATCATGACCATGTTCCACGATGGCACTCCTGCAAATGATGTTACATTTATCTTTGTGACCTTCTTACATATAGCCTCGACCTTGGTGTCAAAGTCTGCTATCAAGGCGGTCTTGGTGTCTGGTTGGCGTTTGAGGGCGGTCCACCAAGGGGCTTCCTCTATAAGAATGGACGATAGATCGCCACTGCGTGCTCCCGAACCCATGTCATCAAGGTTGTTGCTGCCTCCAAGGGTCAGCGTGCAACCATCAAGCGAGCTGTTCTCGGGGAAGTTGTTGTAGTGTATGGCCATCACATCCTTAGGTCCTTGGATGTGCATGGTGTCTAGTCCATCTGCTGTCACGGGGACAAACTTGCTGCGGCTGCTTGTTGTGCCCGAAGATTTTGCGAACCAATCTGTTTTGCCCTTCCACAAGATGTTGCTTTCTCCCGCACGAGCCTTGTCGATATATGGGGTCAAATCCTCATAGCTACGTATGGGGACTTGATTTCTAAACTGTTGTGCTCTAGTGGTTTCACTCAGTCCATGGTCCTTTCCAAAACAAGTTTTAGAAGCCACCTCCATAAGCTTTTCAAATTGCTCTTTTTGAATTTGGGCAGGGTAACGTCTAAATTCATCTATTTGTTTCAGCCTCAGTATTGAGTTTAGGCGTACTAATTGTGCGAGTGTCGAAAACATAGTCTAGATTTAATTAAAAAACTTTCCTATTTTAGATATGGCTGATGGTAGCGCGAATACAACCACGCGGTCGTAAGCGGCAATCTCCATGTCACCAATAGCGATAACGGCCTTGTCGCCACGCACAATACCACCTATGATGGCTTGTAGAGGGAAGTCCAGATCGCTGATTTTTGCTTTTGTTGCTGGCGAGTTTGGTTTTACGATAAACTCAAGTACCTCGGCATCACAGCCCGTAAGACACTTAATAGCCTGCACGTCGGTATCCATTGTAAATCTGAATATGTTGCTGGCGGTGATAAGCTTCTTGTTGATTATCGTGTCTATACCTATGCTCTCGGCTAGGTTTATGTAGTTCATGTTCTCGACGTCGGCAATGACCTTTTTAACACCCATGCGTTTTGCAATCATGGCTGCCAAGATATTGGTCTCAGAGCGACCAGTAACAGCCAAGAAGGCATCCATATTGCTCAATCCTTCCTCTATCATAGAGTCTATCTTGCGACCGTCCTCGTTGATAATCAGTGTCTTATCTAGCTGCTCGGCAAGCTTGTATGCTTTCTCGGGGCTATACTCTATGAGTTTGACATTGACTTGGCTTTCAAGCTCTGCCGCCACACGAATACCTATACGGCTACCGCCTAGTATCATCATGTTTTTGATGTTGATATTGGTCTTTCCCGAGAAGCTTAGTACATCGTCTATGGAGTTGTGATTGGCAATAACATAGAGAGTATCTCCATCCAGAAAGCTGTCGCTGCCACGTGGAATAATAGTGTCTCTACCACGCGATATGGCTACGGTTCTGTAAGGGAGATTTTTGTCTGCTTGATTTGTTTCGGCTAGGGTGTGACCCACAAGTGGTGATGAGCTGTCGATTTTAAATACAACAAGCGAAAGTTTGCCTCCCGAGAAGTCTACGTACTCGGTTGTGCTTGTGTGGCCCAGTAGGTTGATAACCTCATTGGCAACCACCTTCTCGGGATAGAACAAGTAGTCTATACCCATGTTGATAAACAATTCTTTATTGTTGGGCTCTAGGTATTCGTTGTTATCTATACGTGCTATGGCCTTGCGTGCACCTAACTGTTTGGCCATTACGGCACTTAGAATATTAGCGTTTTCGTCGGGACGCACAGCAATAAAGAGGTCACATTTGCGTACTCCAGCTTTCTTTAGCGTTGCAAATGCTGTGCTCTCACCCTCAAGGGTAATAACGTCAGAGTTGCCCGTAATATCTTCTAATCTTTTTGGGTCCTCGTCAATCACTGTAATATCGTGATATTCAGAGCTTAGCATCTTGGTTAGGTGGCTTCCTACCTCTCCTGCACCCGCAATAATTATTTTCATATCATAAATATTTATGTTGAAATCAATGCAAATTTATAACTTTGTATTTGATTTCCTACGAATATAACAATAATATATTTATAATGAGTACATTTTGGATTGTTTTGATTATTGCCATTGTGGTGGTTGGCTTCTTTGTTGTGGGCATGTCGCTGACCATAATCTTTAAAGGTCATTACATTGATTCTGAGATAGGTGACAACGAGAATATGAAGAAGCTAGGTATAAACTGTGCCTCTCGCCAGATGCGCGAAGAGGAACTGCGCGCACGAGGCATCAGCACAGAAGGCGTGGAGCTTGGTTCATGCTCACACTCCTGTGGCTCGTGTACAGAACACGAGTGTGTAGAAGATGCTAAAAGCAATTAAGTTTGTCCTCGCGCTGCTATGAGCGGCGAGGCGAAAGCACAATATAAGGGATTATCATCTCTTCCATCGAGATACCTCCATGTTGGAAGGTGTTTTTGTAGTAGCGCACAAATTGGTTGGTCTTGTTTGGATAAACAAAGAAGTCGTGATTGTAGGCAAACACAAAGCTCGACGAAATATTGCTCTTAGGTAGATGTATCTGCTCAGGGTTGTTTATCTCGAAGACCTCGCGGGCATTGTAGGTTAGATTGCGCCCTGTTTTGTATCTCAGATTTGTTGAGGTCTCTTTGTCTCCCACAATCTTTATAGGGTTGTCCACACGTATTGTTCCGTGGTCAGAGCTTATGACAACTCTGTGTCCCGACTCAGAGAGCATGCGAAGTATGATAAACAAGTCTGAATGTTCAAACCACGAACGCGTAAGCGAGCGGAAGGCTGCCTCGTCCTCGGCAAGTTCACGAATGATGTCCGTTTCGGTGCGCGCATGAGACAATATATCTAGGAAGTTGTAGACGATGACCGACAAGTCGACATTGGATGTTCTGTTAAGGTTGTCTATAAGCTTGCGTCCTGCCTCCGAGCGTACAATCTTATTATAGGTCATAGAGTAGCCCTTGCCTTGTGATTGAATAAGGCGTTTTAGGAACTCCTCTTCGTGCATATTTTTGCCACCCTCCTCATTGTCATTAAGCCACTTGTCGGGCATAAGCCTGCTTATGGTAAGCGGAGTTAGCCCTGCAAAGATAGCGTTGCGCGCATACTGAGTTGCCGTTGGTAGTATGCTACAATAGAAGTCCTCGACTTCCACATCAAAAAGCCCGTGTAGCATTGGAGCAATAACACGCCATTGGTCATAGCGGAAGTTGTCTATAAGCAAAAATGTAGTTTTCTCCTTGTCGACCTCATTGAAAACACGATCTTTCATCAGGTTGTGAGAGAGAGTAGGGATGTGTTCGTTGCTGTTATTAAGCCAGCCTATGTAGTTGCGACGTATGAACTTTGCAAATTCATTGTTGGCCTCAGTCATCTGGTAGTTGAGAACATCGCGTATGCCCTCGTCATGGGTTTCTGTCAGTGAGAGGTTCCAGTTGGTAAGCTTCTTATAGATATCGACCCAGTCAGCAAAAGTACTTGCCTGATTAAATGAACTTGCAATTTCGCCAAACTGAGAGCGGTAGTCAGCACTGCTAGTCTCTGTTACAAGCTGCTGAGCATGGACATTCTTCTTTATAGATAACAGCACCTGATTTGGGTTTACAGGTTTTATCAGGTAGTCTGCAATTTTGCTACCCACGGCACGATCCATGATATTCTCCTCCTCGCTCTTGGTTACCATAATGACTGGTGTGTCGGGGCGAATCTCTTTTATCTTAGGGAGGGTTTCGAGTCCAGTTATGCCGGGCATCATCTCGTCTAGGATTATAAGGTCGAAGTTTGTGCTGGTCACAAGCTCTATGGCATCATAACCGTTGTTACATTCGTCGACTTGATATCCTTTAGATTTAAGGAATAATATATGTGGTTTTAGGAATTCGATTTCGTCGTCAACCCATAGGATTTTAGCTGCGCTGTTCATAGTCTTTTGTATTATTTGTGTACCTACAAATTTAACGCAAAATACGTACTCTTTATTACAAGAATTGACATTTGCAGTTATTTAGTGTTTAATGTATTAATTTATAGGCTTTAAAAAGTTAGGAACTAAAATTTGAAATAATTTTGAAAATTCTAGTCAAATGTAGTCATTTCCATTAAAAATATGCAGCTAAAGTAATAAAAATGTGGTATTTTGCCTGAAAAATCAAAAATGGGAATGAAATTTGTTTGTAATTCAATATAAAGATGTATCTTTGCATCTCCTTGTAAGAGAATAGTTAAACCATTTTAAAAATAAATTGATATGACAAAGGCTGATATTGTAAATGAAATTGCCAAAAGTACTGGTGTAGAGAAAGTTCAGGTGCAAGAAATTGTCGAAGCTTTCATGGAAAGCGTAAAAAATTCTTTGACTAAACAAGATAATGTATACCTTCGTGGATTCGGAAGCTTCATTATCAAACAAAGAGCTGAGAAAGTTGCAAGAAACATCTCGAAAAATACTACCATTACCATTCCTGCACACAACACACCCGCTTTTAAACCAGCGAAGAGTTTTGCAGAAAAGGTTAAGGCAGCTAAATAATTTATAAATATAAAAACACCCAAACTATGCCAAGCGGAAAAAAAAGAAAAGGGCATAAGATGGCTACCCACAAAAGAAAAAAACGCCTGCGTAAAAACAGACATAAAAAGAAAAAATAGGTAGCAATCTGATGTACGTCTGGTAAACCTAAAGAGTATAGGCTCTTTAGGTTTATTTTGTTGATAGGCGTAAGAAAACACGGTAAAGAAACCACAAACATTATGAATAAAGAACTGATAGTCAATGTAGCACCGAAAGAAATTTCGATAGCCTTATTGGAAGACAAACAGCTTGTCGAACTCAATAAGGAGCAGTGCAAAACGGGCTTTTCGGTGGGCGATATATATCTGGGTAAAGTCAGAAAAATTATGCCTGGCCTGAATGCTGCGTTTGTATCTATCGGATATGACAAGGATGCTTTTATCCACTATCTAGATCTAGGTTCTCATTTTCACTCATACAGCAAACTTACCGAA
Source organism: Rikenellaceae bacterium (assembly GCA_044433305.1). GTDB lineage: Bacteria > Bacteroidota > Bacteroidia > Bacteroidales > Rikenellaceae > JAWXTS01. The sequence goes on from JAWXTS010000021.1 coordinate 11,993, forward strand.
CAGGTATTAGGCCCCAAATCAAAAAAGCCATTTCGCTTTGAGCAACTGCGCACTCCCAATAAACCTATTGAAAAGGTCGGGAAAATCTCGTCAGTACTCAAAACAGGAGATATGATTATGGTACAGATAGCCAAGGAGGCTATTTCGACCAAGGGACCTCGTCTTACGGCGGACATATCGCTGGCAGGACGCCACTCTGTTCTTGTGCCTTTTGGGGGCAAGATTTCAATTTCACAAAAAGTTCGCTCTACTGAAGAAAAAAAGAGACTCAGACAGATAGTGCATGGAGTGCTGCCATCCAACTACGGCGTTATAGTACGCACAGCAGCAGTCGGCAAAGCACAAGCTGACATAGAAAACGATATAAAGTCTTTGATACAAAAATGGGAGAATGCAATAGAAACCATGCGTACAGAGACTGCACCATGCTTGCTACTTAGCGAGCTTAATCGCACCAACGCAATACTCAGAGATTTGCTCAATGGCTCGTTTAGCAACGTACACATCGACGACCAAACAATATATGAGCAGATCAGAGAATATATAAAAACCATTGCTCCCGAGAAAGAGAAGATAGTAAAACTCTATAAGGGCAATGTTCCGATATTTGAAAACTTTGATATAGCTAAACAAATCAAGTCGCTGTTTAGCACCTATGTCTCTTTGAGAAAAGGGGCTTACCTTATAATGGAACAAACCGAGGCCATGCACGTTGTTGATGTCAATAGCGGCAATAGGGCCAAGGTTGACGACAACCAAGAGCGCACGGCCATGGAGGTCAATATTGCTGCGGCAACAGAACTTGCCCGCCAGCTTCGCCTGCGTGATATGGGTGGTATTATTGTGGTGGACTTTATAGACCTTGCTACAAACGAGAACCGCGTTGCGCTATATCAGAAGATGAATGAGTTGATGTCCACAGACCGTGCACGTCATACGATACTTCCTCTAACCAAGTTTGGTCTTATGCAGATTACGCGTCAGAGGGTGCGTCCTGCTACTAAGATAGATATTTCTGAGACCTGCCCTATGTGTAATGGTACGGGTACTATTCAGCCTACAATCTTGATTGCAGATCAGATAGAGAACAGGATTGCTTATTTTGCTGAGGACAGGGGATTGAGCTTTATCGAGATGAGGGTTAGCCCTATTGTGGCCCACTTTCTAAAGTGCAGGCTTATTCCTGCGTCGTGGAAGTGGTTCTTCAAGCACGGGTGTAGGGTCAAGGTTGTTGCCGACACATCTATTGGTGTTATCGAGACCAAGTACTTTGATAAGCATAAGATAGAACTTATATAGCGTTTTTATTGTCGAACACCTACTTTCTAAAGCAATGAATATAAAAGAGTTGTCTGAGATATTTGGTCGCAGCAAAAACGACAAAGAGCTTATTAAAGAGTGGGATAAGACTCAGACGATATTACTGAACTCGTTGTGTGGTTCGTCGTCGTCGATAACAAGCTCACATATACTAAAATCTAAAGGTGGAATCCATATCTTTGTCTGTGAGGACAGGGATATGGCTTCTTATCTTTGTAACGACCTGTACAGCTTGTTAGACGAGCAGCAGGTCTTGCTTTTTCCTACGGCCTATAAGCGTTCTGTTGTTTATGGGCGTGAGGCTCCAGATGGCATTGTTCGTCGTACGGCGGTGCTTAATGCCATACGTTCGTTCGACAAGGGCTACCTTGCTATATGCACCTACCCTGAGGCATTAACCGAGAAGGTAGTCGATAAGAGCACTATGGCTGGCAGCATCTTGTCCCTAAAGCAGGGACAGCAGATTGCCATGTCGCAGGTTAGCGAGCTGCTTACGATTGCAGGATTCAATAAGGTTGACTTTGTGTACGAGCCGGGTCAGTTTTCGCTTCGTGGTGGTATCATAGACCTGTTTTCATTTTCAGATAATAGACCTTTCCGATTGGATTTCTTTGGTGACGAGATAGACTCTATACGCTATTTCGAGATAGGCACTCAGCTCTCTGTCGAGAAGATAGATAGCGTAGATATAGTTCCAAATCTAAAAAGGAGTGAGGGTAAGACAGTGTCTTTTGCCAGCTTTGTTGGCGACAAGGCAACCTACTGGTTCGACGACCCTAAACACTTTATAGACAAGATAAAGAGCATCAGAACCAAGATTCTGCACGAGCTAGAGGAGCCCTCGCAGATTGACGCTATGGTTACTGGGCCTAAGACTTTCTTGAATGAGACCCTCGACAATAGATATGTTATTTATCGAGACAACCTTGAGGCAAGGGCTGCTGAGCTAACAATAGACTTTGAGACCTCGCCCCAGCCTCAGTTCAATAAGCAGTTTGAGCTTCTGGCCGAGAACTTCCGAGATTTCACCAAGCAGGGCTATCGCTGCTTCATCCTATCGGAGAATAGGGCGCAGATAGAACGCCTGACAAATATATTTAATTCTCTTGGCGAGCGCGAGGTGAGCTTCGAGTCGGCACTTGTTACCTTGCATGATGGATTTGTCGACCATGCTAATAAGCTGTGCCTTTATACGGACCATCAGATTTTTGATCGCCATCACCGCTACCGTATTAATAATGAGATAGAAAAGAGTGAGGCCTTTACCATCGCCGAGCTTAACAGCCTTTCTGTGGGCGACTATATTGTACATATAGACCATGGTGTGGGCCGCTTTGGAGGTCTTTCGCGCAGGGTCGAAAATGGCAAGGTCCAAGAGGCCATTAAATTGATATATAGAGATAATGATGTGTTGCTGGTGGGGGTTCACTCGCTGCATCGCATATCTCGCTATAAGTCTAAGGATGCCGAGCCGCCACGCGTCTATAAGCTGGGTTCGGGAGCATGGCAGAAGCTTAAGACAGCAGCCAAGAAGGCCGTTAAGGATATTGCACGCGAGCTTATACAGCTTTATGCCAAGCGTAAGGCTAGCGCGGGCTTTGCCTTTATGCCTGATGGCTATTTGCAGAATGAGCTTGAGGCATCATTTATATATGAGGATACCCCAGACCAAGTTAAAGCTATGGCTGCCATCAAGACTGACATGGAGAGCACCGTTCCTATGGATAGGCTTGTGTGTGGCGATGTGGGCTTTGGTAAGACGGAGCTTGCCGTGCGCGCAGCGTTTAAGGCCGTGTGTGACTCTAAGCAGGTTGCCGTGCTTGTGCCGACCACTATCTTGGCTCTTCAGCACTACCGTACTTTTAGTGGCCGTCTGGCATCTTTCCCCGTTCGAGTAGAGCACCTTAGCCGCTCGAAGTCGGCCGCTCAGGTGCGTCAGACACTGCTTGAGCTAAAGGCGGGCAAGATAGACATCTTGGTTGGCACGCATAAGATACTAGGTAAGAGTGTAGAGTTTAACGACTTAGGCCTTTTGATAGTCGACGAGGAGCAGAAGTTTGGCGTTTCGGCTAAGGAGAAGCTGCGCCAGCTTAGGGCTAATGTCGATACTCTGACCCTTACGGCAACACCTATACCGCGTACCTTGCAGTTCTCGCTGATGGGCGCGCGCGATTTGTCGGTTATAAAAACTCCACCACTCAATAGGCAGCCCGTTCAGACCGAGTCACATGTTTTTGATGAGGAGCTGGTTCGCGAGGCCATAGAATATGAACTTTCGCGCAATGGTCAGGTCTATTATATACATAACCGTGTTGAGGATATAATGAGCGTTGCAGGCATGATTCAGCGTCTGTGCCCTGCGGCAAGAGTGGGCGTTGGCCATGGTCAGCTCAATCCTCAGAAGATGGAGAAGCTGATGATGGACTTTATATATGGAGACTATGACGTGCTTGTGGCTACCTCTATCATAGAGTCGGGTGTCGATGTCCCTAATGCCAATACCATGATAATAGACAACGCCCAGCGTTTTGGCCTGAGCGTGCTTCACCAGTTGCGAGGTCGCGTGGGTCGCTCGAACCGTAAGGCCTTCTGCTACCTATTCTCTCCGCCCGATGAGATGCTATCCTCAGAGGCGCGTCGCCGCCTACGTGCTATCGAGGAGTTCTCTGAGCTTGGCTCAGGCTTTAATATCGCTATGCAGGACTTGGATATTCGTGGTGCAGGCAACCTGCTGGGTGGCGAGCAGAGCGGCTTTGTGGCCGACATAGGCTTTGAGACCTACCAGAAGATACTCTCTGAGGCCATGAATGAGCTGCAAGAGGAGCAGGCTCAAGCTACGGGCGAGGATGCTGCTGTGCCTAATAACGTAAATAAAATATCGTCAGGGCAAGGGGATTCTGTGCGCGAATATATCAGCGACACTCAGCTTGATACCGACTGCGAGGCCTACCTTCCAGACGACTATATAGGCCAGCCATCTGAGAAGCTACGCCTTTATCGAGTTATCGACTCGCTGAGCGGCAAGGGTGAGATAGACAGCTTCCAAGAGAATATGATAGACAGGTTTGGCAGTATGCCTGAGCCAGCCTCTGGGCTTTTCTATGCCGTTCGCATACGTGGACTGTGTACCAAGCTAGGCTTCGAGAAGGCCATAATCAAAAATGGCATTATGATACTTCAATTTGTTTTTGATACCCACTCGTCATATTATCGTAGTGCAGTGTTTACCTCTATCTTGCAGGTTGTTACAAGTGCAGGCGGTAAATTCAAGCTAAAACAAAATGGCGACAAGTTATCTGTTGTTGTTCACAAGGTCTCGGGGCTTGGTTCTGCTTATGAGGTGCTAGAAGATTTGACACAAAAAGCTCAAAAGGCCATCCACGAAAACAACTAATTTGAAAAAAAAGTGGGCAACTTCTAAACTAATAATTAACTTTGTACGTTACTTAAACAATAAAGAGTGAATTTAACTATTGATATAGGCAATACTTTTACGAAAATCGCGCTTATGGAAAAGGGCGATGTTGTAAAGATGTGCAGGGTCGAGGTTTTAGACCGTGACTGTATTGCCAGCTTTATAGAAGGCTGTGAACATATAAGTGGAGCCATAGTTTGTTCGTTGAAAGATGTAGATTCTGTCCTTGAAGATTATCTAAAGCAGATAGCAGACAAGTACTTAAGGCTGACACCTGAAACCAAGGTGCCTCTGAAAAATCTATATCAGACTCCGATGACCCTTGGCGTTGATCGTATGGCTGCTGCTGTTGGAGCCTCGGCACTATTCCCCGATACTAATTTATTGGTGGTAGACTTTGGCACCGCAATTACCATAGACGTTGTTACATCTAGCGGTGAGTTCTTGGGAGGGAACATATCTCCCGGAGCAGCTACACGCTTTCGAGCACTTAATACTTTTACCGAATCGTTGCCACTGCTGAGCCTTTGCGATTGCAAAGAAGATGCTCTTCAGGCTGGTTTGTCGCTCGGTCGCTCTACTAGAGAGGCCATAGAAAAGGGCGTGGTAGAAGGTATTGTTCTAGAAATTGAAGGTTATATGACCAGATTTTTTGAACAATATGAAAAAAATAAGGTTATTTTTACTGGCGGAGATGAAAAATTCTTTGCAAAGAAGTTTAAAAATACGATATTTGCAACTTGTGACCTAGTAATGTATGGGTTAAACAGAATAATGGAACATAATGCATAGAAGACTATCACTATTACTACTAACTTTAGTAGGAATGATGTTTTGCGCTGGGGTGTCAGCTCAAAGTAGTAGCATCAACACATTTTCACCTTACACCTTTTATGGTTTAGGAGACTTTATGACTCAGGGAGCTGCCTATCAGCAATCTATGGGTGGAGCAGGTGTTGCATATCGCAGTGCTGGAATGATTAACCTCTTGAACCCTGCGGCACTCGCAAATACGGGTCGTAAGAGTGTGATCTTTAATGTCGGACTTGAGGGTACCAACGTTTACTCGAGCAGTGCTACCACATCATCGAGCTTTAATACCTTTAACATTAGAGACATCGCACTTCAGATGTCAGTCTATGAGAACATGGGTATTAGTTTTAGTATGACTCCACTTACAGAAGTAGGTTACCGTGTGAGCGTAAAAGAAACAGATAGTGACCTTTTGGTTGATGTTGGTCAGGTAGAGTATATGTATGCAGGTGAAGGTGGTGTTAGCCAGTTTAAATTCGGCTACGGTCTGAACCTATTTAAGAATGTAGCTCTTGGTGCTGAGGCGGTATATTACCACGGAAGTATCGAGCGTACGTTCAACTCTGTGATAACAGCTACCATTCAGCCTACTGTTGCTAACGGTGTTACAGGTTCTGCTCGTGATGATATTTCAAAGTTGTCTTATGGTGTGGGTTTCCAAGCTAGCCCTATATTCAACTCTAAACGAATACTTACACTAGCTGCCACTTACCACAAAGGTATGAATCTGAATCCAGAGACTACTCGCGACATACAATCTTCTGGTATCTTTGTTGATACAGTAGCTTATAGTGCATTGTTCACTAACTATATCATGCCAGACCAGATTACAGCAGGTGTGTCTTACCAGACTTCATCGTTTAGTATTAATGCAGACTATACTTACCAAGACTGGAACGGAGAGAATCCTTCAGACTATGTTAACTCGGTAAGCTACAACAATAATAACGCAATAAAAGTAGGAGCAGAGTATACCCCTAATAGAGGTGACATCCGCTCGTTCATGAAACGTGTAACTTATCGTGCTGGTGTGCGCAAAGGCAACTACTACATGAGTTACTATGGTCAGGATATAGAAGAGACAGCTGTGACGGTAGGTTTTGGTATCCCTATGAAGTTCAATAGCTACTCAATGATTAATGTAGGCTTGGAATATGGTCAGCGAGGTACAACTTCGGCAGGTCTTATCAAAGAGAACTATGTTAAGGTTTCTCTTGGCTTGAGCTTGTTTGCTGAGGATTATTGGTTCGTAAAACCAAAATATGATTAAAACCAAAAACATAAAATAAAAATAGAGTATGAAAAAATTTTACCTGTTAACCGCAATGGCGAGCTTGATGCTTGGAGCAGCAGCACTACCAGCTGAGGCACAACAAGTACAACCTTACCAAAACCCAATCTATGGTGCTGACTCAGCATCACGCGTTAGAAACGCCCTTAATTACAATTACCTAAGTGACAAGTACAAAGCTCGTGACTATGATGGCGCGATAGAACTACTTTCAGACCTTATGGTGCAGGCTCCAAAGATTTCTCAGAACATTTATATCTATGGTATAAATATCTATCGTACGAAAATCGCTGGTTCAAAATCTGTTGCTGAAAGAAATACTTATGTAGATTCATTGATGACAGTTTATGACAAACGTGCAGAGAACTATGGTGACAATGCAGAGCGTGGCAAAGGTTATATCATGACCCTTAAAGCTCTTGACTTCCTTAACTATAAGCCAACAGACAGAGATGGTATCCGTGACTTGTTCTGTGCAGCTATCGAGGAGTCAGGCTCAACCATAGATCCTAATGCTGTTGCTGCATACTTTAATGCCGCAACAACAGACTACAAGAACATGGTTATTGAGACAGAGTTCTACCTTAACGAGTATGACCGCTTGACAACAGTGTTTGATGGCATGGCCGAATCAGATGATTTGACTAAGTCAAAAGAGACTTTTGAGGCTTTGTTTATTGGTAGTGGTGCTGCAGACTGTACTAATCTAGAGAAATTGTTCCGTCCACGTTTCGAGGCTACTCCAGAGGATACAGTAATGCTTGCAAAAGCAGTTAGCCTTATGACACGTAACCAGTGTACTGGTGACTTGGTTACAGAAATGGGTGAGGCTTATTATGCTGTATCTCCTTCTGCTACTACTGCGATGTTGTTGGCTTCTGCTTTCGAGGAGAAACAAAATTATGAGAAATCACGTCAATATTTGACTGAGGCTATCGCTGTTGAGACAGACCCAACACAAAAAGCGAACCTTGCAATGCGTATCGCAGGTTCTGAGCTTGGTGCAGGCAATGCACGTGAGGCTGCAGACTTTGCACGTCAAGCAATCGAAATCAACCCTGAGAGCGGTTATGCTTACCTTATCCTAGCAAATGCTTATGGTATGGGTAGCAACTCGTGCAGCGGCTTCGATAGCCAAGCAGTATCTTGGTTGGTTGTAGACCTATTGGGTAAAGCTAAAACTTTGCTTGCAGATGACGCAAAACAAGTTGAGACAATCAACGAGTTGATTTCTAGCTACTACCAACGTTTCCCAAGTGATGAGGAATGTTTCTTCCGCAACCTAAGCAACGGCTCAAGCTTCTCAGTAAGATGTGGTTGGATCTCAGGTAGCACACTAGTTCGTGTTGGTAACTAAGAATAACAATGTGAAAGCCCTTAGGGTGATAAGATTTAGCTTGGTAGCACTTCAAATTTTTTGGAGTGCTATCTTGCTTTTCTCGTGTGCAGAGGAGAAGACCATTACCGAGGAGAGTACAGACCCCAACTTAATGACTCAACAGAGCGAGGATCTTACCATCATAAACTCCTCTAATGGCGAACTCTCTTACCATTTTGAGACCCCACTACTAGAGCGCTACGACATGGCTAATGAGCCTTATATGGAGTTTCGCAAGGGTGTCAAGATGATAACTTTTAATGACTCTACGCGTACCGTTGAGTCGACCTTGGTTGCTAATTATGCAATTTTTTATGAGAAAAGAGAGCTTTGGGAGGCTAAGGGAGATGTTGTTGTGGTTAATGCCGAAGGTGATAAACTGGAGACGCAGCAACTATTCTGGAACCAAACTCGCAAGGTTATATATTCAAATGTAGATTCTAAGGTCACTCAGGGCGAGGATGTCATGTATGGTATAGGCTTTGAGTCTGACGAGACCTTCACCGATTTTGAGTTTCGCAAACCTAGAGGACGTGTCGAGGTCGATGTTGAACCCATGCCTTCAGATAGCCTAGCTGTTGCAGATACGCTTAGCACGGCGGCTCCAAGTGTGAACCCTGCCACTTCAAGTGTAAATCCTATTGCTCCAAGCTTTAACCCTCGAAACCCAGCAAGCAAAAATATAGAGCGCGATCGAGAACTAGACAGGGAGCGTAGTCGTTTTGACAGCGTTCGCAGAGCCGATAGGCTTGAGCGTCTAGTGCGCGAATAATCCGCTTTGGGTGAGGTTTTATGCGATGTTGCTTTAAGCAAACCACTTGGTGTCAAGAACTTAAATTAAATAAATGATATGTTAGCTATAATAATAACCATTTTGGTATCTCTGATATTTTCGGCCTTCTTTTCGGGCATGGAGATAGCTTTCGTGTCATCTAATAAGCTCAAACTTGAAATTGATAAGAAGCAAAGCCGCGCATTTAATTATGTGGCGAGTCTGTTTTCGCGTCACCAAGGTCAGTATATAACCACTCTTTTGGTCGGCAATAATATAGCCCTAGTAGTATACTCTATATTTATGAGTACCTTTATTAAGGAGCTGTTGGGTATCTCTGCTATCGAGATTTCAAATTGGGATATTTTGCTTGAGACTCTAATTTCCACTGTGGTCATAATTTTTGCCGCTGAGTTTATCCCTAAGGCTATTGTCAAAATCAACCCTAACTTCTACTATAAGCTCTTCTCTATTCCAGTTTATGTAATATTCTTGATATTCTATCCTATATCTAAGTTCTCGACGCTGCTGTCAATAGTCATACTAAAGATTGCTGGCATAAAGGTGAACGACGAGAATGATATTATCACCTTTGACCGCGTCGACTTGGCCAACCTGCTAGACGATGTTGCGGACAATGACTCGTTGCCAGAGCAGGAAAAGGACATAAAGTTGTTTCAGAATGCACTCGACTTCTCAGAGCTGGCCGTTCGCGACTGCATGGTCCCACGTGTGGATATTGAGGGTATAGATGTGGAGGAGGATATACAGAGCCTGCACCAGAAGTTTATAGACACCAACTGTTCGCGACTTATAGTTTATGAGGGCACCGTTGATAATGTCATAGGGTATATACACTCAAAGAGTTTGTTCAAGGGGGAGAATACCATTCGTGGGTTGTTGAAGCCTGTGGAGTTTGTTCCCGAGAGCATGCCCGCACAGAAGCTGCTGTCGCTATTTATCAAACGCCACCATTCGATGGCTATCGTTATAGATGAGTTTGGAGGTACGGCAGGTCTGCTTACCATAGAAGATATTTTGGAAGAGATTTTTGGAGAGATAGAAGACGAGCATGACGAATCGAGCCTTGTTGAGCGCAAGATTAGTGACAATGAGTACATCTTGTCTACTCGTTTGGAGGTCGACTACCTGAATGACAAATATGATTTTGATATACCCAAGACCGATGAGTATGAAACCCTGGCAGGCTATATCATATTCCATAACCAAGACATACCAGAGCAGGGCGAGGAAATAACAATTTCGGATAAGAAATTTAAGATATTACGTAAAAGTAGTTCCAAAATCGAACTAGTAAACTTGATAATATTGAAAAAAAGAGATTAAGGTTGTAAGATTAGAGTAGAATCACGATAAAATTACTATCTTTGAACCTCATTTAGATTAATTGATTAAAAATAATTATAAAATGGCTACATTAAACACATTAAGAACAAAAATGGGCTGGCTGCTAATGGCAGTGATTGGTCTAGCTTTGCTAGCATTTCTTTTAGGTGATTTGTCTGGTTCGGGCAGCATGCTATTCAACAGCAAGAAAATGCAAGTTGGAGAAGTTGCTGGCGAAGGTATCAGCTATGAAACGTTCTCAAATCGCTACGAATATTATAAATCTATCCGTCAGATGATGATAGGATCAGAGAGCCTTTCAGAATCAGACCTAGAGGCAGTAAAAAACGAGGCTTGGCAGAACATCATCTCTGAGATTGTTATCGATCCTAACTATGAGGAGCTAGGTATTCTAGTCTCTGAGACTGAGCAAATCGATATGGTAAGCGGAACTTTCCTTTCACCAGTTATCGTTCAGATGTTTACAAACCCTCAAACTGGCATGTTTGATGTTAACTTCTTGAGAAACTTTGTGGCAAGCATTCCTAATGACCCATCAGGAAGTTCAGATGCCCTTTGGCAATATATCAAGACTAACATGAACAAAGAGCGCATGAATTCAAAATACATGACTCTTGTTGGTCGCGGTATGTTTGTTACAGATGCTGAGATAGATCAAGCCATCGCAGATAACTCAAAATCTTATCAAGTATCTTATGTTTCTGCCGCCTACAATTCAATTCCAGATTCAACAGTAAGCGTTTCTAACTCAGATATTAAAGCATACTATAACGCACACCGCAACGACTTTAAACGTACAGCAGTACGTGATGTTGAGTATGTATTGTTTAGTGTTGAGCCATCAAACGATGACTTCCTTCAGGCAGCAACTGTTATTGATGGTCTAGCAGCTGAGTTTGCAGCTTCAGAGTCACCAATGCAATACGCTCAACTAAACTCACACAGCACACCAGATACTCGCTACCTTAAAGATCTTCAGCTTTCAGGCAATATGGCTATTATGGCAGAGAAGGGTGATCTAGACTTGATAGAGGGACCAGTACTAGCTGGTAATACGTACACTATGACACGTATCTCAGATGTTAAGATGATTCCAGATAGCGTAGGTGCAAAACACATCTTGTTGCCAGCTACAAGCACAGAGCAAGCAGATAGCATCGTTAGAGCAATCAAGGGTGGAGCTTCTTTTGCAGCTCTTTCAGCACAATACTCTCTTGACACTTATGCAGCGAGCCAAGGCGGAGACCTAGGACATTTTGCTCCAGAGCAAATGGTACCTGAGTTTGCAGATGCTGTTGTTGCTAGCCGTGTAGGTGATGTATTTGTTGTTGAGTCACAGTTTGGTTTGCACGTTGTTCAAACAACATTCAAGATGCCTGCTGTTAAGAAAACTCAGTTTGCAACTGTTGTTTACGAGATTGAGCCAAGTGCTGCTACTGACCAAATAGTATATTCTAATGCAAGCTCATTCTTTGAGCAAGCAACAGGTTCACAGTCTAACTTCGATGCTGCTGTAAACGAGAAAGGTGTTTCAAAACGTATTGCACGCATCAATCCTACCGATCTTAACGCTACGGGTCTTGCTGACTCACGCGAGTTGGTTCGTTGGGCTTACAATCAGAAAGCAGGCGATGTTTCTTCTATCATGAAAATTGGCGAGGACTATGTTGTTGCATTGTTGACATCTGTACAAGAAGATGGCTTTGCACCAGTAGAGAAAGTAGCGTCAGAGATTGCTCCTTTGGTTCGCCAAGAGAAAAAAGCAGATCTTCTAGCTGCTAAGATGACTGGTTCTACACTTGAGCAGGTTGCTCAGGCTATCGGTAAAGAGGTTGGTTCTTCAGCTGATGTAGAGTTCAACTCATATTATTTTGAAGGTGCTGGCATGGAGCCAAAACTTATAGGTGCTGTTACAGGTGCAAAACAAGGTGCTTTGTCAAAAGTTGTTGATGGTATAACAGGCGTTTATATGTTTACTGTTGATAGCCAGACAGACATTGAGGCTCCAGATGCTAAAGACGAGCAGGTTCGTTTGCAGGCTATCTCTGAGGCATATATTTCAGATAGAGTTACTCAGGCCTTTATGTTGAAGGCTGACATCAAAGATTATAGAGTTAAATTCTTCTAGAGTCATTTTTCCACGCTATTGTGTGGGTGGTAGTATATATCAGCGGCTGTTCCTTTAAGGAGCGGCCGCTGTTGTTATGTTATGGGTATGAGGCGTGTCGTGGAAGTGTTGTGGGGTGTGTTGAACGGACTTATAAGGCAGTGCGAGGTAGGCGTGCGAGGTTAATCCACGCAAGTTGTATGTGTGCTTTTAGATGTTTAGGGGGGAGTTGGGCGGAGTGCTTTCTTCGCGCAAGGCGTGGCCTATTAGAACCTGTATCGCTAAGGCTATTGAATCGGACTCTGTCCGTGGATGTTGAATTTTAGAGGTTGGCGTTCACTCGCGCAAGGCGTGGCCTATTAGAACCTGT
>JAWXTS010000022.1:0-23600 GCA_044433305.1 Rikenellaceae bacterium
TATATGTTGCTACTCAAATCAGATAACATAGAATTCCATTTCGAGGTGCTTATGGTTATATCCAAACGAATAACCTCGTCTTGAGCAAACACCACATCAAAGTTAGGCTCGGCAGCATTGCTATGTGTTGCCTTAGTCCAGTCTGGATATTTACTCAAATCGACCTGACTCTCATCATAAGGGTCGTTGTCGTTATCATAAAGGTCGTCAGCAATATACTCATTATTGCGGCAAGAGCTTACTGCAGCTAGCAGCAAAAGCGGTAGAATATACTTATACATATTGACTCTGTTTTTTAGAAGTTAAATTTATATCCCAAGCTAAAGATGTGTCTATTCTTATACTTTAGCGAGTAATAATCTAGTTTATACTCTAGGTTAAGGTAGCGGTTCTTCTTCACCTTATAGTCTGCACCCGCAGCATAGCGTTGCTTATAAATCAAGCCCTCGTCAAGTTCTTGCACCAGCTCGGCACTAAGGTAAGGTGTGATTTTACAATCAGGAATATCGTATTTGACCATGGCTCGATATTTCATAAACTGCTCATCGGTAATATCTTCATCTATATAATTGCTATACATAATCCTGAACGAAGGCGTGAATCGTCCAAACTTATCTCTGGCCGTAACACTAAAATCATAGCGATGGTCCGTAAGTGCTGGTTGTTCGTCATTTGGGTCAACAATCAATCTATACGTACCAGAAACGTAAATAAAGTCGTAGGCTTTGTATCTCAGACCCACATCCAGATTATAATTTTCTAGTTTGAACTTCTCGCCAAAACGTAGCTGCGGCTCAACGCTCATTTTCAGTCCTTTCACAAGAGACCAGTCCATCTCAAAACCCATGCGGTACTGATTCACCGTCTCAAGCTGCTGAGAAAAAGAAGCAGTCGAGAACCCACAAAGCAGCACTACAAGCACAGCAACTCTAGATGTCCATCTTTTAAGTCTAGTTGTCATCATTTTTAATATTTATTTGATTATTAACACTCTGAGCAAAGCCGTTGTCGCTAGCATGAAAATAGACCGTAATGATAGCTACATCTCTAAGGTAGTCTATCTTCTCTATCTCAAAACGCTCTATGTCAACGCCTGTTCTGTCTTTAAGATCTTGCATCAACAGACTATGATTATCTGCATGTACATTATCTATATTCTCATATATAACCCTTAGAGAACCCTCCTGCTTTAGCTTAAGACATTTTTCGAGTAGCCACAAGCCCGTGAATATGGCAAAGTTTGTAAAGAATAGCTCGGCATAGCTGACCTTTTTATTGGCCAAGGCATTAACCACAGCAACACCTATGATAACAAATAGATAGGTCATCTCCTTGATAGGTATGGCATCTGTTCGATACCTAATGATACCAAAGATGGCAAACAGACCTAGCGCAAATCCAAGCTCTAGCTTGACGCTGTTAAGCAAGAAACACAACAAGAACACTACAACACCCACAGCCATATAGCTGAAATAAAAGTCTTTACGCTTGCTGTTTTTTAGGTAGATAAGCTGCAAGATAAGTAGAATCACAACCGTATTAAGGGAAAATCTGAGTAGCAGCTCCCAAAAGTCTTCGGTATTAATTAGTTTAATACCAAGCAGTCGGATGGTATCACCTGCCTTGGCTAGGCTTACAAATGAGGGTACAGCCTGTAAAATTGCATTTTGAATCATCATCTATATAACGTTTATTAATTGGTTAATCGGAGTATTAATATGTTTTGCTATTTGGCGATGTTTCAACCTAAAGCTATTACTTTTTATATGACTATCAGACAAGCTACGACCCATGCAATACTTACTAAAGCCTGAGGGTTTTAGACGCTTGCCATGCATTGCATCTATGATATTGCTCTTGGCGCGTCCCTGACTCTTGACCTCTACCACCGCAAGTTGTTCAAGTTTTATCTCGACCCCATTACTCACGAAGGTTAAATCCAAGTCTATTGTGCACCGCTCATTCATATCTTTACTCACAAGCATAAGCCTATTAAAGCGGTTAATGAGCACCTCTTGTAGCTGGCCAGTTGTATATGGGGTCTTCTCAGAAATAAAGATGTCCTCATCCTGATTAAACCCATGTGGGGCGTATGACGAGGGTATCCTGTCCTTTATGGTGCGCCCTTTATTGCTCTTGAACTTAACCTCCAGAAAACTAATTCCTGAAGACACATAGCTCCTGCGCCTAATCTTAAAACGGTTCAGTTTTCCTCTATGATGGTTAAGATACATCTGGTCCTCGGGGGTATCATAGTATGTGGTGGAATAAGGCATATTCCTTTGCCCTTTGATTTCTAGTAGATAGTAATCATCCTTGATAATATCTAGCAATGCTGGTAGATGCTCGACATTAAACCAGTACTTACGATCTGTACGATTCATAAGCTTCACTTGGTCCATCTGCTCTAGCGAGATACCCTCAAATGCTTCTATTGCCTCTGTTATACCCATACTTTTATACGCTTTCTTTGGTAGTTAAAACGTGTGTTTTCGCTTCTAATTGTGTGTTTTGTAATCGTTTTGTAACATATTAATGACAAATATGTGGAATTATACACAACAATCATTATCCATGTTAAAAATCAGGGAAAGTATCTTTGTGTCAAATAAAAGTGATCTGAGTGTGTAACTCACTCAGACCACCCCAAAAAAACTATAAATACAACATGACACTATAAGAATTCATCTTTTCGTTATGGCTCTCTGACCAATCTAACAAAGTTATAGTAACGCTCTTCGCCGCCCTCAACAGCCATTCCATTGTCGCTCTTAGAGTCGAAACGGACAGCTCCTGCACCGTGCATATCGTTGCCTTGATTGTTGACCGCACGGCCAAAGGCTACATACCAAGCAAAGTAGAACGGACTACCTTTTCGGAACAAAGCCGAAGTACTAGTCCAGCAATAACCGAAATCATCATCGCCAGCCTCGTTTTTAATAGGTGTGCTATTAAACATAGGGTCTATGGCTGGTTTAAAATCGTTGCTACTAGGAGAGTAAGCATAATCAACTATCGACTGCAACTCCTTGACATTAGGTAATCGCCAATCGCTATAACCTGCCAGCTGAGAAGACTCAGCATATTGCATTGCCTCACCCCACTCTATGCCTTTACCATTATCGCTTTGAGCCCACATAAGACCTGTTGCCTTGTCTGTAATTGTGCCGTCACCATTATCTACATAGTTATTCTCTCCATATACGTCACCTCTCACTGCACGCACACGCTTCTGCATAGGATTTCCCATCATCTGTGGGCCGCCTGCCTGAGCACCATCCATTTGTGGACCTCCTGCTTGGTTCTGTGGGCCGCCCATTTGTGGAGGGCCTCCTGCTTGGTTCATATTTTCTCTGCCACCAGAAGTAGGAGGACCCTGAGCCTGTCGGCCATTTGCCATAGCTAGTGAGTCTCTACCCTCACCACGTGGAGGGCCACCTGCTTGAGGGCCACCTGCCTGATTCATATTTTCTCTACCACCAGAAGTAGGAGGACCCTGAGCCTGCATTCCCTGTCCACCAGGACCTTGTCTTGACATACGCGAAGTGTCTGCGCCCTGAGGTCTAGGCATATTACCGCGACCACCCTCGCCCTGTTGTTCCAACGAAGCCCCCGCAGGATATGCTTTGATATGTCCCGTTGCGTGATTCACACCAAAGGCAGCATTGTTACGACCTTCGACTGTTTCGCCCACATACTTCTCTTGTGCCCAATATTGCTCATCTTTATCTACACGACCTTGAGTAGTAAGATGAAAATAGTTGGTATCTAGATAGGGCCATCCTGCACTAAAATCACTTATAGAAAACAGCTCTTTGAGTGTAGGTAGTCGCCAGTCACCATAACCACCCAGCGACAGCTGCTCGCAGTACTGCTGAGCCTCAGCCCATGTAACAGGCCCACCATTAGGTGTTTGCTCCCAAGTAAGACCTGTGTTCAAGTCGGTAACCGTGCCATCACCATTATCTTTATACAACATTGGGAGTCCTGCCTGATAATTACCATCCTGACCAAACAATTCTTCACCCTGCTGTGGAGCGTCAATAACCTCTCCATTAATATCATAGCACAGCACCTGACCTGTTGCCACAAGTGGATACGTCAACTCTTGAGCCGTGCCGCATGATACAAAACCGCAGCTACATAGAGCCACTACAAACCAAACATTCTTTCTCATAACGCTAAACTTATTGTTTACATATTACTTAGAGAACCAACCACTTCATATTGTATACCTTGGGTTGTTGGCACTTGTTTATATATTATATCATCAAACTCGAAGTAGATATATCCATCGATGCTCACCTCGCGCACATTAACCTCTGGAAGCTCAGGCACTACCATGCCCACCTCTGGCTCAACAACAATATACTCTGTGCTGCTCAGCTTCTGGTAAATAGCTCCAGCTGCACAGTAATACACCTTATTTCCAAAGTTGAACAAAGTTCTATGTGTTGGAAGCAATGAAACTTTCAGTCCAAATGGCGGCATGACATGTATATACTTATCATTAACCTTTCTATAATACTTGTTGTTAGAAGCATACACCGTATAGCCATTATGTTTAACAGCAGTGTATTTCTTAGGTGAGATTTTGTTAACGCTCTTGACGCGTGAGTTTTTGACTACAACCTTTTCTGATTTCTTATCTGGAGTTTTGTTCTGCGTAGAAGCATGCACGCTCATTGAGCCGCCCACAACCATCATTGCTACAAGCAACAAGGTCGATAATTTTCTAAATTTAGTATTTTTCATAACCTCTGTTTTTAGTAGTTCCCAATTATTTTGTATCTTTGAGAGTCAAATTATATCTTTATTGATAGGATTAAAATCATAAAGTTAAATTTAGAGACCCAAAAAAAGTCAAATCAACCGAACCCTCAAGCCATAAGTACCAGTCTATCAACGACACACTTTGGCAAGAGCTTTGCTAGCTAAAAACAAAAAAAACAAATTAATAACTATTACAATTATGGAAAAAGAAAAAGTACTAGAAGTGATGAAGTCGGCAGGCACTCCACTTAATGCAGGTAAGATAGTAGAGCTATCTGGTCTAGAGCGCAAAGTTGTAGACAAGGCAATGAAAGAACTTAAAACAGACGGAGCTATCGTATCTCCTAAACGTTGCTACTGGGAGCCTTCTAAATAAAGCAAGGCGGAATGTAACTTTATAAAAAAGGCTAATTAGTAAACACTAATTAGCCTTTTTTGTAAAACCATAGTCTGCGGCAAGCTTCTCCATCATGGCATAAGCTTGGTCATAGTCATTTTCTATGGTGCCCTCTAGTATGGCATCCTTGATGACTTCTTTTATAAGACCCACCTCGCGGCACGGTTCTATGCCATAGGTGTCCATTATTATCTGTCCAGATATTGGTGGCTGGAAGTTGCGCACCCTATCCTTCTCTTCTATCTCCTTAAGTTTGACCCTCACAAGCTCGAAGTTGGCCAAGAAACGCTTCACCTTAACCTCGTTCTTTGAAGTTATATCGGCCTCGCACAAGCTCATCAAATCGTCTATATCATCGCCTGCCTCAAAGAGCAGACGTCTTACTGCTGAGTCAGTAACCACATCCTCAGAAAGAATTATTGGACGAAGGTGCAAGAACACCAACTTGCGCACATACTTCATCTTGTCATTCATAGGAAGCCTCATGCGCGAGAATATAGACGGTATCATCTTAGAGCCTAGAGTCTCGTGTGAGTGGAAGCTCCAGCCCAGTTTAGGGTCATAGCTCTTGGTCTGAGGTTTGGCAATATCATGCAACAAAGCAGCCCAGCGTAACCACAAATTGTCGCTCTTGAGAGCAACATTGTCCAGCACCTGAAGCGTATGCAAGAAGTTGTCTTTATGCGAGCGACCTCCTCTGGTTTCAACCCCCTTGAGCTTTGCTAGCTCGGGGAAGATATTCTCCAGTAGCTCACAGGCATCGAACAACATAAAGCCCATAGAAGGAACTTCTGAGGCCATAATCTTATTCAACTCGTCTGTTATACGCTCCTTAGAAACTATGCTCATGCGCTCCTTGTTTCTAACAATGGCTTCAAAGGTCTGCTCGTCTATATCAAAACCAAAGCGCGAAGCAAATCTCACAGCACGTATCATGCGCAGTGGGTCGTCACTAAAGGTTATATCTGGATCACAAGGCGTCTTTATAAGGCATCTGTCCAAATCGCCTAGGCCATCGAATGGGTCGAACAATTCGCCAAAGGTGTCGCTATTGATAGAAAAAGCCATGGCATTGATGGTAAAGTCACGCCTTAGCTGGTCGTCCTCTATGGTGCCATCCTCAACATTAGGCTTGCGCGAGTCGGGACTATAAGACTCTTTGCGTGCACCAACAAATTCTATCTCCTTGTCACCCATGCGCAACATAGCCGTGCCAAAGGTCTTGAACACACTGACATTGGTTCTAAGCTCAAAAGCTATACTTCTAGCTAGCTCTATGCCACTACCTACCACTACTATATCTATATCTTTGCTGGCACGTCCCAAGAAGAAGTCACGAACAAAACCTCCAACAACAAAGGCTCTAACGCCCAGTTTGTCGGCATGAGAACCTATAAATTCAAAAACCTTATCTTCAAGTGCCTTTGGGTACTTCATAATGTGTGGTATATCTATTTTAGTTGACGTAGGTATAGTTGTACTGTATTCTCCAATCCAAGATACAAGGCATCACTAATCAAGGCATGGCCAATAGACACCTCGTCAAGATTAGGTATCACCTTGGCAAAATACTCTAGATTCTCGAGGTCCAAGTCGTGGCCTGCATTGATGCCAAGACCAAAGCGCACCGCCTCTTGAGCTGTTGCCAGATAAGGAGCTATTGCAGCCTCACGATTATCTTTATATTGTGCAGCATAGGACTCTGTATAAAGTTCTATACGGTCGGCACCTGTGCGCGCGGCATACTCCACAAGCTCTGGCTTAGGGTCAAGAAATATTGAGGTTCTGATTCCCGCAGCCTTGAAACGAGCAA
Organism: Rikenellaceae bacterium; assembly: GCA_044433305.1. Classification (GTDB taxonomy): domain Bacteria; phylum Bacteroidota; class Bacteroidia; order Bacteroidales; family Rikenellaceae; genus JAWXTS01. The sequence goes on from JAWXTS010000022.1 coordinate 6,984, forward strand.
TAACATCTTTCAAGAAATCTTGATGTGTGATGGTGTCCCAGCCAGCATTAGATGTTATCGCATCCTCAGCATCTGGCACAAGAGTAACCTGAGCAGGGCAAGTTTCGAGTACAAGCTCTATAAAAGAAGGTATAGGGTTACCTTCAATATTAAGCTCTGTTGAAATATTTTTTTTCAATTCACGAGTATCGCTATAACGTATATGACGCTCATCGGGACGAGGATGAACCGTAATGCCCTCAGCACCAAATCGTTCTATGTTTAGCGCAGCCTCCAAAACATTGGGCATATTGCCTCCTCTGGAGTTGCGAATCGTTGCAATCTTATTTATATTTACGCTTAACTTTGTCATAATCAAAATTTAAGATTAAATTTGAGGTCTATAATGTCCACAAAGGTAATTAAATTTTACGGATTGAGCCGACACTACATTTATAATAATCTAAATTAAGATACTATTATATTATTAGAGAGCGTTCAACACATTAATAATTAAAAGTTAAGAATATGAAAATAGCCATATACAGTAGAGCTCAAGCCATACACAACGTCAGTGACCTTGAAAACCTATTTGAGATTCTAAAGAAGCACTGCATAAAAACATATTACAATGATGATTTTGCAGAACTTATAGACAAACTTACTAATGTGTATATTGCTCCCGAGTACAGATATAGCTCTCACGAGCAGCTGGACAACAAGATAGATATAGTAATCAGCTATGGTGGTGATGGTACTTTTTTGGAGTGTGTGCGCATGGTCTATGGCTGTGACACTCCTATTGTGGGCATCAATTCTGGAAGACTGGGTTTCCTTGCTACCGTAAATAAAAACGAAATCGAAACTCTTCTGTGCGACATAAAAAATAAAAAATATACACTCGAGCAGCGCACCATGCTGCGTATAGAAAGCGACGATATAAAGAACCTAGAGTATCCTTTTGCTTTTAATGAGTTTACCGTTCAGCGCGAAGGTGCCGAGATGGTTAAGGCCGACGTGTCGGTCGATGGTGAGTTTGTGGCAACCTACTGGGGCGACGGAGTAATATTATCAACACCCTCTGGTTCAACAGCTTACGCCCTGAGTGTTGGAGGACCTATCATCCCTCCTCAGAACAACTGCATGGCTCTTTTGCCCATAGCATCGCACAATTTGACCATGCGCCCTATAATATTTCCAGACTCTTCAACGGTTAGTTTCGAGGTCGATTCACGCGATAGCCACCAGTATATATCGCTGGACAACAGGAAGTTTAACCTACCAGGCAAGGCAACAATAAAGGTGACAAAAGCAAAAAAATCAATTTTTTTACTCAAACCACAAAACATATCCTTTTATAACACGTTAAGAAAGAAAATGATGTGGGGCTTCGACGGACGCGAAGTAGCCGATGATAAAAATTGCTAGTAAAATTTGAGCCTAAAAGGCTGAAATACGATTAAAAATATTATATTTGCACCATTAAACCGCTGATAAAAACGAATGCAAGAAAGTAACAAGAAAGCACCATTGCAACATGTTGCAATAATAATGGACGGCAACGGCCGCTGGGCACAAGCCCACGGAAAGGAACGTGTATTCGGTCACATCAACGGTGTCGAAAGCATACGTCATGCCGTAAAGGCAGCCATAACCAATGGCGTAGCATACCTTTCTCTATACGCTTTCTCTACTGAAAACTGGAATAGACCTCAGGAAGAAGTCGATGCACTTATGGAGCTACTGTGCAAAAGTACCATAAGCGAAGTACCTGTTTTTATTGAGAATGGAGTTAGAGTAAAGTTTATTGGCGACCGCTCTCGACTCAGTGACAACGTTAAACAGTCGATAGATGACTGCGTAAACAACACTGCCCAAGGTCAAAAGCTCGAACTTATAGTGGCTATAAATTATAGTTCGCGTGATGAAATTACTCGCGCAACACGTAAGATAGCCGAGCAAGTAGCAGCAGGACAACTAAGCCCAGAGGAGATCAATCAACAAACAATTATAAGCAACCTTGACACAGCAGGCGTCCCTGACCCAGACCTACTAATCAGAACTTCTGGCGAAATGAGACTAAGTAACTTTATGCTGTGGCAGCTGGCCTATACCGAACTGTACGTAACAGATATACTATGGCCCGACTTTAACGCCGAGTCATTCGACCACGCAATAAATGAATTTAATAATAGAGACCGTCGATTCGGTGCAATAAAAAAATAACGATGATAGTGAAAACAAAATATACAATGAGAATATTACTTTTAGCAGCACTAGCCGTGCTTTCTACATCTTACAAAGTATTTGCACAGTCAGATGTTGATTCATTGAGAACTGATAACCTTCAAACCGTTGATTATCAAAAATCAAACCAGTATGTCATCAAAGATGTCAAAGTTTATGGTATCGAGAACTTCGACTCTGAGGTTATCATCTACAACTCAGGACTTAACAGAGGTGACACACTCAACCTACCGGGTAACTACATATCTGATGCCATCAAGAAAATCTGGAATCAAGGATATTTCTCAGATGTTAAAGTTGTAATCGACGAGCTAGGAGCCGACAGCATTAATCTTGAACTACACCTTACAGAACGTCCTCGTGTATCGAGATGGGCTTTTGAGGGTCCTTCAAAAAGTGAAACTACAACACTTATCGAGGACATCAAACTAATCAACGGTAGTGAGCTTTCAGACTACCTACTAACAACCACAGTGGACAAAATCAAAACTTTCTACATCGAAAAAGGTTTTAGAAACGTTGAGGTTGACATTGTACAGATAAACGACCCTGTTATACCTAATAGTGTTAGGGTAACTTTCTTGATAGACAAAAAGGAAAAAGTTAAAATCGAAACGATTACTTTTAGCGGTAACAACGAGGTGTCTTCTCGCAGCCTTGAAAACTCTATGAAGGGTACCAAAGATAAACATATCTTCAATATATTTAAGAGTAGTAAGCTTAACAACGAGGACTATGAAACAGACAAACTACTTGTTATAGATAACTTCAACTCTAAAGGTTTCCGTAACGCAACTATTCTTTCAGACTCTATATACAGTATCAACGATAAACGTATAGGTATACATATCAATGTTGAGGAGGGTGACAAATTCTACTATCGCGATATTGAATGGATAGGAAATAGCAAGTATGACACCGAGATGCTTAACCGCATGGTTGGCGTTAGCACAGGTGACGTTTATGACCGTAAGACACTTATGAAACGTCTTGGTATTGGTATGGATAGCAACCCAGACGAGATGTCTGTATCAACACTCTACCAAAACGATGGTCACCTTTTCTTCCAAGTAGAACCAGCAGAAACTGTCGTTGGCAAAGACTCTATCGACATTATGTTTAAGGTGCTAGAGGGTAAACAAGCTCTTATCAATGAGGTAACCATATCTGGTAACCAACGTGTGAATGACGAGGTTATACGTCGTGACCTTTACATCCGTCCAGGTGACCTATATAACCGCTCACTACTTATGAGCACCTTGCGTCAGCTATCACAGATGTCTCACTTCAACCCTGAGACTCTATCACCAGATATCCAACCTATAAGTGACGAACTTGTAAACATCGGTTTCCCACTTGAGGAGCAAGCCAGTGACAAGCTAGAAGTATCTGGTGGCTGGGGTTCAAATATGTTCGTTGGTTCTGTGGGTGTACAGCTTAACAACATTTCTATCAAGAACTTCTTAAAGAAGGACCAATGGAGACCTTATCCAGCAGGTCAGAACCAACAGCTGTCTATTACTGGTCAGTCTAATGGTACATACTACAAAGCAATATCTCTTGGCTTTACAGAGCCATGGTTGGGAGGTAAGAAACCAAACTCTTTGAGTGTATCAGCGTACTTCTCGGAGGAGAGCAACGCTTATTACTTCTATGACAGTGCTACTGCATATTTCCGCACTACGGGAGTAAGCGTTGGTCTTGGTCGCCGCCTAAAATGGCCAGATCAATACTTCACTCTATACAATGAGTTTACTTACAAAGCATATAGCCTTGATGATTGGAGCTACTTTATCATGGAGAATGGCCGTTCAAATGTATTCGCATTCAAAACAGCTATTGAGCGTAACTCGATAGACCAGCCAATCTACCCACGTCGTGGTTCTAGTTTCTCGGCAGCAGTGACAGTGACACCTCCATATTCATTGTTCGACGGCAAGGATTACTCTGATGAGGATATGAGTGACGAGGAGAAATACAAATGGATAGAGTACCACAAATGGGAGTTTGCTGCTGAGTGGTACCAATCTCTATCTAGCAACCAAAACCTTGTACTTATGATCAAGGCTCAGTTTGGAGGTCTAGGCAGCTACAACAGCGACAAGCTATCTCCATTCGAGTGTTTCGATGTTGGTGGTGACGGTATGTCAGGATACAGCGTCTATGGTGTTGATGTTATCGGACTACGCGGTTATGAAGACAGCGGCCTAAACCCTTATAGCTCAACAGGCGACTATTCTCGTGTGTACAACAAATATACTATGGAGCTACGCTACCCTATCATACTTCAGCCAAGTTCAACAATCTATGGCCTAGTATTTGCCGAAGGTGGTAACGGATTCAGCAGCTTGAAAGAGTTCAACCCACTAACGATTAAACGTTCAGTTGGTGCTGGTATCAGAATGTATCTTCCTATCGTTGGTCTTATTGGTATCGACTGGGCTTACGGTCTAGACAACGCAGCTACATCAAGCGTACGTAGCGGTGGTCAATTCCACTTTACAATGGGTACAACATTCTAATAGTTGCTTAACACAAAGACAAAGTAGTTATTAATAGTTAAACCGAATTTTATGAGAAAACTTACATTAGTTATCACAGCCCTATTTGCACTTAATGTGACATCTTTTGCACAGACATATTTTATCGTCAATAGCGAACAAATCTTCAAGTCTCTATCAGCCTACACCAAGGCGATAGAGACTCTTGACGAATTAGAGGGTACTTACCAAGATAATATCGACAAGGCCTACCAAACTATCGAGGAGCAGTACAACACCTACAAACAGCAGGCTGCTTACCTTTCGGATGCGGAGCGCACGGCCAAAGAAAATCAAATTATCGAGAACGAAAAGAAGATTACAGAATACACTGAGACAACCCTTGGCGATAATGGCGAGCTTATGAAAAAACGCATAGAGCTTATTCAGCCTATCCAAGATAAGGTCTTTACCGTTATCAATAACTACGCAACAACAAATAACATATCTATGGTTATCGACGTTGCAACTACTCCTTCTGTGGTCTACTACAACCCTTCGTTGGATAAAACAAACGCAATTATAGAACTACTAAAAGCACAATAACAATATTAATCAATAATAAATCGTAATTTATGAAAAGATTTACACAACTAGCCCTTGTGGCCGCTCTAGTTATTTTTTGTAGCACAACAGCTTCAGCGCAGAAATTCGGATACGTTAATTCTCAGGAGTTGATCAGCATTATGCCAGGAAGAGATTCTGTTACATCACAACTAGAGCTGTTCTCTAACGAGCTAGCTTCACAGCTAGAGACTATACAAGTTGAATTCAACAACAAACTAAACGACTACCAAACAAACGGAGCGACTTACTCAGACTCTGTACGCGCACTAAAAGAAAAAGAGCTTACAGATCTTCAAGGTCGTTTCCAAGAATTCCAAACAATAGCTCAACAAGACATGCAAGCTAAACAAGCTGAACTTATGACACCTATTATCAAACTAGCAGGTGAGACAGTAGAAAAAGTTTGTAAAGATGCAGGTCTTTTAGCTACATTTGATCTATCTGCTGGTGCTTTGATTTATCAAGACACAACTGCAATGGTAAACATTCTACCTTTGGTTAAAGCAGAACTAGGCATAAAATAAACAATAAGCATTAATATTGTTGTTGCGGGCGAGTCTTTTTAGGCTCGCCTTTTTTGGCTATATACTTAGCACTTTCCTAGCTTAGAACAGCATAAAGACAGTCACAAAACCCACCAGAAAGGCTATCACAAATGCTGTCTCTGGTGCCATCTCTAGCTCCATATATAAGGTATTCAGAAAGACACACCCCGAGACCACCGAGACACTCTCAGAAAGTCTTATTCAAACAATTAGGTACTATCAAATGTAACTCTCATGAGCACTCTCAAAGACGCTCCCGAGGATATTCCCATTGGTACTATCAATTATTTTTATTTGTAGCAAACCAAAATAACAAACTAATAAATAACATTGTTACATTCAACTTGTAGCTATGAAAAGATTCATTCAACTTATATTTATATTAAGCATATACATGCCTGTTGTGGCACAAGAAAAAGTAGTTACTGGCTATATCTTCATTTCCTGTCACACTAATTTTCGAGCACATAGCCTTCGAGAGTCTGAACCTAGAATGTAACAGCGCAATGCCTTTGGGCAATATAACTCTCACCGCAAAATCCATTGACATTGACAAAGTTACAGTAAAAAGCTACCGACCAATAGTTAAAGCAGAGAACGGAAAATTGAGCTACGACCTATCTCAGCTTAATGAAAAAACCACAGCAACAAATGTTTATGAGGCACTTGGCTACCTGCCAGGTGTAGACGAAAAAGATGGTGCGTTGACCCTTGCTGGTGTCGGTGTTGCTACGGTTATAATCAATGGCAAGCCATCTACTATGAGTACAGCTCAATTAGAGACACTTTTGCGGACAATGCCCGTAGAGAGAATCGAGAGTGCAGAGGTAATGTATAGCACACCACCTCAGTATGGGATACGTGGAGCTTCGATAAACCTTGTGCTTACTAAGAGCCACGACTACTCGTATTCTGGACAGGTTAAGGCTGGATACAAGCACAAACGTAAAAACTCGTGGAACGCGGGCGGTAGCTTTATGGTGTCGAACCCAAAGTGGTCGGCTGATGCAATGTATAATTACGATGATTACTACTCTACTCAAATTTCTGAGCTATCAACAGCACATACCGTTGGTAGTGAAACCAAAAATATTGAACAATACGAAGATACACGCTCTATGGGAAAGCAGCACTCTGTAAGAACTGCCATTGACTATACCCCAACCAAACAAGGCTCTCTTAGTTTGGTCTACAATGGTGAATTTACACCCTCATTAAACTCAGTTTCAAACTCTAAAGGTTCCTTTGTCAACTCGCTAAGCGATAAAATTGGGGACGAATATCTTCATAATATCACTCTTCGGTATAAGGCTGCAAGTGGCTTTGATATTGGTGCAGACTACACTTCTTACAAAAATAGCAGCAGTGGCTATCTCGACAATCTTTATAGCGATGATACACAAACATCTTTTGTCGTAAAGAGCGGACAAGACGTAGAACGACTCAACTTTTACACAGAGATGACACACTCGTTAGATAAGGGTTGGAGCGTAAATTATGGAGCAAAGGCTACATGGGCAGAGGACAAAGATTATCAATATTATAGTACCGTTACAGGGGATGTAGAGACTTTCGATACAGATTCACACCTCACAGAGCTTAGTGCAGAACTCTATGGTGGTTTTAGTAAAAACCTCGCTAAAGGTTCTTTTTCGGCTTCGCTTACTGGTGAATATTATAGTTTAGAGAGCGAGGAACGCCTGTCGCTATATCCACAAGCTAACTTTATGTGGATGTTCAATCAGAATAACATCCTGCAAGCAAATATCTCGTCTGATAAAACCTATCCCTCATATTGGATGTTGCAAAACTCAATCGACTATGTGGATGGCTACACCGAAATTCACGGCAATCCATACCTTAGTCCTATGCGTGACTACTCAGCGCAACTTGTTTACATAATAAACCAACGTTATATCTTTGTGCTTTTCGGCTCGCAGACAAACGATTATTTCACTCAAAACGCATACTTGTCGCCTGATAAGTTCTCGCTCATCTATAAAAACATAAACTTCGACTACTCGCGTCAATATGGAGTAAATGCCATTATTCCATTTAGTGTAGGTAAGTGGCTAAGCTCTAAAGTAACCCTAACGGGTGTGCGCATGGAGCAAAAATGTTCAGATTTCTTCGGCTCTCCACTCAACCGCTCTACATGGTTTGGCATCGCAATGCTAGACAATACTCTTAAAATTAGCGACAACATATCATTCAACCTTAACACATATTGTCACACCACAACCATCCAAGGGTTGTTTGATTTAGGCAGCGCGTGGGGTTTAGAGTCTGGAGTTAAATGGTCTCTACTCAACAAGAAACTCGACATCACCGCCTCTTGCAACGACATCTTCAAAAGCAAGATGCCACGAGTAACCCAAAACTATCAAGGACAGGAGCTAAGTATGTACACTGGTGCATACACGCGACAATTCTCGCTGAACCTCTCGTATACCTTTGGTGGCTATACCCAAAAAGAACGCCAAGAAGTCGACTCTTCACGCTTTGGGCGCTAATGGCAACATCCTAGCGGGCTTAAGCACACGTGTATAGACAACAAAAAAGGGAACCGCAAATGCGATTCCCTTCAATATTTTAGTATAAGATTAAGTGCTTACTCAGCAGCTACAACCTCGATACTAACTGTACCTGTGATACCTTTGAATACCTTAACAGTAGCCTCATATTGGCCAACAGTTTTGATAGCATCAACAGTGATGTTTTTCTTGTCAACAACAACACCTTTAGCCTCTAGAGCCTCTGCAATGTTAGTAGAAGTTACAGAACCGAAGATACGGCCTTCTTCTGCTTTAACAGATACAGTAACTGGTGTAGCAGCCAAAGTTGCAACCATAGCCTCTGCATCAGCTACAAGTTTAGCCTCTTTGTGAGCTTGTTGTTTAATGTTCTCAGCCAAAATCTTACGTGCAGAAGCAGTAGCGTTTTTAGCGTATCCCTGAGGGATCAAGTAGTTGTTTGCATAACCGGGGCGAACATCTACTATTTCGTTGGCGTAGCCTAGGTTCTCTACGTCTTTGATAAGAATGATTTGCATAATATTTTCTCCTCGGTTTTGATTATTTAAACATGTCTGTTACGAAAGGTAGTAGAGCCAAGTGGCGAGCGCGTTTAACAGCGGTAGCAACTTTTTTCTGGTATTTCTGAGAAGTACCTGTTAGACGGCGAGGAAGAACTTTACCTTGCTCGTTAAGGAATTTCTTCAAGAATTCTGCGTCTTTATAATCTACGTATTTAATACCAGATTTTTTGAAACGGCAGTATTTTTTCTTTTTAACCTCTACGGTAGGAGGGTTAAGATATCTGATTTCTGATTGATTCTGTGCCATGATTACTCTTCTTTAGCTGGGGTTGTTTCTGTTTGTTTACCATTCATTTTGTTTCTACGTTTGTCCGCGTACTCAGCTGAGTATTTGTCCATTTTGAACGTAAGGAAACGGATAACTCTTTCGTCGCGACGGAATTGAGTCTCAAGAGTCTGGATTAGAGAGCCCTCTGCCTCAAAATCAACTAGGAAATAAAAACCGGTGGTCTTTTTCTGGATTGGGTAAGCCAATTTTTTTAGGCCCCACTCCTCAGAAGCAGTAATTTGACCACCGTTTTCGGTGATAACACCTTGGAATTTGCTCAACACCTCTTGCGACTGTGCTTCCGAAAGCACTGGTGTGGCAATGAAAACGGTTTCGTAACGATTCATAACTGAATTTTTAATGTGTTTAATAAAAAGTGCTGCAAATATATGGATTTATTTCCGAATAAAAAAACTTCGGCACGATATTTTTTACTATTACAATTAATAGTTGAGTTTTTATGGACTAAGTGTCTTATAAGGTGAGAAAAAATATTATCTTTGGGGCATAAAATTGATTTTAGAATTATGTCAGAGTTTAAGTTTCAAGAATTATTTGAATTAGGCCAAGATACAACAGAGTATCGCCTATTGACTAAAGATTACGTAAAGACCGTTGAATGTGACGGACGAGAACTACTAGTTGTTGACCCTAAGGGTTTGGAGCTACTTTCAAAGGAGGCCTTCGCAGATGTCTCTTTCTACCTTAGAGCATCCCACCTTCAAAAACTAGCCAACATACTTAAGGACAACGAGGCATCGGACAACGACCGTTTCGTGGCCTACACCATGCTTGCAAACCAAGTTGTTTCGGCACGCGGAGAGCTACCTACATGCCAAGATACTGGTACAGCCATTGTTATTGGTAAAAAAGGCGAAAATGTATCTACTGGCACCAACGACGCTGAGGCTTTGTCTAAAGGTGTGTATCAAACATACAAGGACTTCAACTTGCGCTATTCTCAGGTTGTGCCTTTCACAATGACCGAAGAGAAAAACAGCGGCACCAACTTGCCTGCACAGATAGACCTTTATGCATCTCAGGGAAGCAAGTATGATTTCTTGTTTATGACCAAAGGTGGTGGCTCGGCAAACAAGACTTTCTTGTATCAGCAGACAAAAGCCTTGTTGAACGAGGAGTCGCTAACGAAATTCATCATCGAGAAAATCAAAGACCTAGGTACTTCGGCCTGCCCACCCTACCACCTTGCAGTGGTCATAGGAGGCACATCTGCCGAGACCTGCCTTGCAACAGTTAAGAAAGCATCTGCTGGCTATCTAGATCACCTACCAACCGAGGGCAACGAGGGTGGCCGTGCATTCCGCGATTTGGAGTGGGAGGCTAAAATCCAAAAGATATGCCAAGACAGCGGTGTAGGAGCACAGTTCGGCGGCAAGTATCTTGTTCACGACGTTAAGGTTATACGTATGCCTCGCCACGCAGCATCATGTCCAGTGGGCATAGGTGTTAGTTGTAGCGCAGACCGCAACATAAAAGGTAAAATCACCAAGGACGGTATCTTCCTAGAGCAGCTAGAGAAGAACCCAGAACGCTTCTTGCCTTCTGAATCTCCAACTCTTACTCCTGCCGTTGAGATAGACCTTGACTTGGGCATGGATAAGGTGCGTGAGATACTATCACAATATCCTATCAAAACTCGCCTTAATATAAAAGGTACGCTTATTGTAGCTCGTGACATCGCTCACGCTACTATCAAGGCTATGATTGACAGAGGCGAGCCTATGCCAGAGTATTTCAAGAATCACCCTATATATTATGCTGGACCAGCCAAGACCCCGCAAGGAATGCCTTCAGGTAGCTTTGGACCAACAACAGCAGGACGTATGGACCCTTATGTAGATCAGTTCCAGAGCATGGGTGGCTCATTGATTATGGTTGCCAAGGGAAATAGATACAAATCTGTGACCGATGCATGTAAGAAACACGGTGGTTTCTACCTTGGTTCTATCGGAGGCCCAGCAGCTGTGCTTGCTCAAAATAGCATTAAGAGCGTAGAGGTTGTCGACTTCCCAGAGCTAGGCATGGAGGCTGTACGCAAGATTTACGTTGAGAATTTCCCTGCTTTTATCATTGTTGATGACAAGGGCAACGACTTTTTCGCTCAACTATAATCATCACCTATTATAATATATAGGCCGAGGTAATCGTTTATATATAAATTTTATATTGTATATGAGGAAGTTTTTTCTTTCTCTGCTCCTTTTAATTAATGCTTTTATAGCACTTGGAGCAGATAATGTCACTTTCGAGGCGTTGTCGCCCCGCACTGTTGCTGTGGGCGAAAGGTTTAGAGTCGAGTTCTCGCTTAATGCCAAACCTGACGGGGGCTTCACCAAAGCTCCTTCGTTTGATGGATTTACGGTTATTGCTGGTCCTACGACCTCGCAGAGCCAGTCTATCTCCTATGTCAATGGCAGCATGTCACAGACATCTAACTTTACGTATACTTATGTTTTGAGTCCTACCCAGGCAGGTGTCTTCACTCTGCCTGAGGCCTCTATATCTGTCGATGGCAAAAGCTATTCTTCTAACAAGATGGTAATAGAGGTTGTCAACGACGGCAGTAATAGCGGTGGCAATAACAGTGGTGGCGGAGGAACATCTGCTAGCACATCCTCTCAGAGTCAGGGCACAATAGCCTCTGATGACATTCTTGTGAGAGTTGTTGCCAACAAAACAGACGTATACAAGGGAGAGCCAATAAATGTTAAGGTTACTCTATACACTCGTGTCACAATACGTGGTATAGAAAGTTCTAAGCTGCCTTCATTCAATGGTTTCTGGACCAAGGACCTTAACGTAGACAGGTATCAGCCTACACGAACTACCATAGACGGCAAGGTATATGACAGTCGCATAATCCGCGAATATATCATCTACCCACAGCAGTCGGGCACTCTACACATAGAGCAGCTTTCTATGGCCGTGGTTGCACAGATTGTAAGCCAATCTTCGAGTGGCAACAGTATGTTCGACAACTTCTTTGGAGGCCCAACGGTTCAGGAAGTACGTAAGAATATATCCTCGCTACCTATCACCATCAATGTTAAAGACTTCCCAGCGGGTGCACCAGCATCATTCTCTGGAGCCGTGGGTACCTTTAGCATAGATTCTGATATTGCCTCGACCGAGCTTACGGCTAACGCTTCGACCAAATATACACTACAAATAAATGGCTCGGGCAACCTGCCACTTATTCAGGCACCTGCACTAGAATTGCCTAATTCTATGGAGCAGTACAATATCAAAACCACAGAGAGTTTGCAAACTACCTCTAGTGGCATTTCTGGATACCGAAGCTTTGAATATCCTTTCATACCGCGCAGTGAGGGCAATTACACTATTCCAGAGATTAACTTCTCTTATTTTGACCCTTCAAAGGATAGTTATGTAACACTCAACACCCCTGCCTATGACATCACAGTGCTGGCCGATTCGACTCAGCGAGGTGTAGGCTCGGGCGGAATGATTAGCGGCATTAGTCGCGAGGAGCTTAAAATCCTAGACCAAGACATACGCTTTATCAAGTTGGGTAGCCCACGTCTAGTTGCTCGTAACGACTTCTTTATCTCTAGCTGGAGCTATTACCTAGCCTTGCTAATGGTTACCCTACTGAGCTGTGGAGGATACTTCTATCTTAGACGTTTGCTTTCGCAACGCAAGAATGTAGCCTTTATCAAGAATAAGAAAGCCAACCAAGTGGCTCTTCAACGACTAAAGGTAGCAGCCAAATCCATGAACGAGGGCAACGAGCGTATCTTCTACCAAGAGATGCTAAAAGCACTTTGGGGATATATGAGCGACAAACTCAACATTCCTGTATCTAATCTTACAAAGGATAATATCCGCGAGAGCCTATCTAAACGAGGGCTTACAAACGATAATGCTAGTAAGTTTATAGATATTATCTCTGAATGTGAATATGCTCAATATTCGCCTCAGACCTCGGGCAAGATGAATGAGATTTATGACAGTGCCGTGGCAATGTTATCAAAGTTTGAATCATTGATTAAGAAATAGATATGTAGCTCCCCCCTATGGGGATATAAATATAAATGTATGAAAAAGTCAAATAATTTTTTGTTCATAGCACTTCTTGCAAGCATACTCATGTTTGGCAATGGAGCTTTTGCCCAGCAAGATACTGACTCTACCGCTGCCATAGACTACGCCAGTAGCACTAGTGTTAAGCCTTCGCAGCTGTGGGATCAAGCCAATACTCAATATGTAAACGGCAACTTTAAAGGTGCTATCGCTGACTATAACAAGATTTTGGACGCTGGAAGCACAAGCTCTCAGCTACACTACAACCTTGCCAACGCCTACTACAAAGATGGACAGATAGCCAACGCCATACTCAACTATCGTCGTGCCCAGCTGCTATCCCCATCCGACAATGACATAGAGTACAATCTAGAGATTGCTAAGGCTCAGGTCAAGGACAAGATAGAGGAGGTGCCCGTAATATTTGTTATTCGTGCACTTAGCAACCTGCGCAGCTCACTAAGCAGCAATGCCTGGGCTATGCTAGCCTTTATACTATTTACCATGACAGCCATACTGATATTGATTTACCTACTTGCTAGCGGCAACAGAATACGCAAGGTAGGATTTATCGGAGGGTTGGTGAGCTTGGTTCTTTTCTTTGTAACAATAAGCTTCTCGTTTTCACAACGCAAGGTTGTTATCTTAGAGAAAGAAGCCGTGATTATGAGCAGTGCCGTGTCTGTTAAAAGCTCGCCAGACAAGGGCAGCAAGGATATTTTCATCCTTCATGCAGGCACCATCGTAGAGATAAGCAGCACACTTGGTGAGTGGAGCGAGATAGTCATTGCCGATGGCAACAAAGGCTGGCTACATAACGACGCTTATCAGAAAATCAGCTTGGCTGAATAACACCCCTCTACCCTACCATGTCCAAGCTTCTTGATAACGTTGTCGAACATTTCTCTCGCCTACCCGGCATAGGCCACCGCACTGCACTCAGACTATCCATGCACCTACTAAAGATGGACGTGGCAGACACTGACGCTATGGCCGACGCTATCGCGGGTTTTAGGCGCGAGGTGAAATTCTGTAAGCAATGTAATAATATTTCGGATAACGAGTTGTGCGATATTTGTAGCGACCCTAAACGTGATCGCTCGGTAATATGTGTTGTCGAGAATGTAAAGGACGTTATTTCGATAGAGAGCAGCAGAGGATACAATGGACTATATCATGTGCTAGGAGGAGTTATATCTCCCATGCAGGGCATAGGGCCATCTCAGCTTAGGATAGAGTTATTACTAGATAATATCGCCAAGGGTGAGATTAAAGAGGTTATACTTGCCATTAGCACCACTATCGAGGGTGAGACGACTTCGTTCTACATCTCGCGACGTTTGGCCGAAGTACCAAACATAAAGGTTACCGAGATAGCACGCGGATTGGGCTTTGGAGACGAGCTGGACTATGCCGACGAGCTGACCATAACCCACGCTCTGCACAACAGAAGTCAGGTAGAAAAATAAGGGAGACCCATACAATTTTTATCAATATCGCATTAATTTGATAAAAAAACAGTGTTTTAAGAAAAAAAACATAAAAAGTATTGTTATTCAAAAGTTTTTGTGTTTCTTTGTGGCAGTGAAACGGTTGGTTTTTTTGATTTAATTTCAAAGGCAGCGCGTGCCACTCAGTTTTTTTTAACAATAATTTATAGTTTTATGAAAGGTACAGTAAAATGGTTCGATTCAGCCAAAGGTTATGGCTTTATCACAACCGAAAGTGGTAGCGACATCTTTGTTCACTATTCAGGTATTAACAAAGAAGGCTTCCGTGGTCTTGACGAGGGACAACAAGTAGAGTTCGAAATCGGCGAAGGCAAAAAAGGCGAGCAAGCGATCAACGTTTCAGTAATAGGATAATTCCAATTATTTAGACAGAATAAAAAAGAGCTATAAAAATATAGCTCTTTTTTTATGCCCTTTTACGAGCACCCAACCATAGACATAAAAAAAGTGGCCCAAACAATAAGTTTAGACCACTCTATATAAATTAAAGAAAAAACTAATCCTCTGCTGGAGCCATGTTTGTAAACACGCTCACAACATCGTCGTCGTCCTCAATCTTATCTATAAGCTTCTCGATAGCTGCACGCTGCTCCTCTGTAACCTCTTTGCTGTTAAGAGGGAAACGAACAAACTCACTTCCAAGCAGCTCCATGTTGTGACTCTCGATATAAGAGTGGATAGTACCATAAGACTCAAAAGCACCTGACATTACTATCTCACCATCATTAGCATCTATCTCATCTACACCACAGTCGATAACTTCTAGCTCTAGCTCGTCTAAATCTAGGCCTTCTGGTTGAGCCACGCGGAACACGCTCTTACGCTCGAAAAGGAAATCCAATGAACCACTAGTACCCAATGAGCCACCTGCTTTGTTGAAGTAGCTGCGGATGTTGGCCACAGTACGTGTTGAGTTGTCCGTAGCAGAATCGATAAACACGGCCACACCAAATGGTGCATATCCCTCATAAGTCATCTCTTTGTAGTCACCTGCATCTTTAGAAACGGCACGTTTGATGGCGCGCTCAACGTTCTCTTTAGGCATATTAGCTGCCTTAGCATTAGCAACACATGCGCGTAGGTGTGGGTTATTTTCAGCTGAAGGACCTCCTTCTTTAACTGCTATTTCAATCTGACGACCAATACGCGTAAATGTGCGGGCCATGTTGCCCCAGCGTTTCATCTTTGTGGCTTTGCGATACTCAAATGCTCTTCCCATATATGTATATTTATTTAAATTTTATTTTTGAGTTACAAATGTAAGAAGTTTATCCTCTGTGCCCAAAAAAAATCAACATAAAGTTAGCATCTTCTTTAGCCAAAGAGCATAAATATCGCCTCGACGAGCTAAATAACCTATAAAAATTGATTTCTCATTTTTTATAGATACCTTTGTGGCGTAAACAAATGTAGAAGAAAATGAGCTTAGACGATCAAATTTTTGCAGCCATAGAAGTGCTAAAGCAGGGCGGCATAATACTCTACCCTACCGACACGGTATGGGGCATAGGTTGCGACGCAACAAACAAAGATGCAGTACAAAAAATATATGACTTGAAACAGAGCGAGTCTAAAACAAGCATGCTAATCTTAGTCGAGAATGAGGATAGGTTGATGATGCAGTTTAAGAAAGTGCCAGATGTGGCATGGGAGCTTATCGAGGTATCGGACAAGCCGTTGACTCTGATTCTTGATGGTGGCTGTGGTGTGGCCGACAACCTTATACCCGACGAGGGAACTCTTGGTGTGCGCATCCCTAAGCACGAATTCTGCAACAAGCTACTACGCAAGTTCAGAA
>JAWXTS010000023.1:0-23155 GCA_044433305.1 Rikenellaceae bacterium
CTGAGCCGAACAAATCTTCGATAGAGCTGAACATGGTTTTTCTGTCACCCAAAGAGCCAGTCTTGTAATCTACGATTCGCATCTTACCGCCATCCTTTAATATATCTACCCTGTCGGCCATACCAAAGAAATCAGCCTTAAACTGCTCACCACCAGTCTCAAACTCGACAGTAGTATCGAGGTCATGCTCTACGGCCCTAACAACAAAATCATCTACGCCCAAGTCATAAGCCAAGATGGACTTATTAATATAGCGCGTCACTATGTCCTTTATCAGAATTATCTCACCCGAGTAATCCTCTCTCGAGATGTTGTTATTATTGAAACATTCACGGTTCACGGCATCTTCAACAGCCTTTTCCACATCCTCTGAGTTAATCAATTTCTTGATAGCCTCCTTGGGGTTTGGCTGTCCACACAGCGGCTTATAGAGCGTCTCCATAGCATTATGCAAGATCGTTCCGAAGGTCGGCATATCTATATCTTCCGTAACCTCGTCCTTAGGTTTTATGCCCTTTATATAGTTGAGACAGAACTTCATAGGGCAATCAATGTAACTTAATATTGAGGTTGGCGAGAACCGTCTTCCTCCTCCACAATACTCCTTCAAGCGGCACATAACATCCTCACTCTTGGCTATTGTAAACTGCTGCTTGAAGCCTGCATTAACATTCAGCGATAGATCTATATGCTCTATCAAATGCTTACCTCCATACTCTAGCTGATAGATATACCTACTAGGCTCACCCGTTTTCTTCTCATCGCTCAGCGAACTGTAAGCCAGCACAACATTATCGGCCCTTCGTATCAACCTATAAAAATAGTAGGCATACACACCCTCATGATGCTGAGGTGTTGGCAACCCATAAGCAAATCTCAAGTTGTAAGGGATAAAAGAATTGGATGTCACCCTACTCCCTGGGAAGGTGTCGTCGCACGCCGAGAGCAGCAACAGATTTTTAAAGTCCAAATTTCGAGTTTCGAGTATACCCATAATTTGAATGCCCTCTAATGGCTCTCCCTCGTACGGAATACGTACGGCTTGCAACATCTTGCGAATTAACGAGACCATCACTTCAAATGATAGCTCCAACTCACAATACTGCAATGAATTACCAAGTAAATTCAACGAATCTATGATGGTGGTCAAAAACTCAATCCTCTCTATCGAGTCCCCATCCTGCTTATCTTCATCATCCGAAACCTCGTTTGAGGATACAGACAACAATATGCCTCTAATGTAGGCTATCACACCGCCAGCATCTTTGACATCGCAGAAAATCTCAGGCTCAAGTTCGACAAGCCTAGAGGCAGGAATATATATAAGTTGCTGCTTAGAAATCTCAGATAGCAGCTCATTATTTTTTTCGTTCACAACATATGGATGGCTCAATATCTCCGCCACATCCTTATAATAGAAATACAACTGATCTGAACGCTCACGGCTATGTTTTTGCAGCTCTATCAGCCTATCAACAAAGGCATAAGCTATTGTTTTCACCAGAGGGTAACCCATGGTTATGTTGACCGTACCTATATCTTCTGGCAGCGAGTAGAGCACAGGCAACAACAAATTCTCGTCGGTGAGCACTATCGCAGTTTCCTTGCCCACATACCCTTGGCTGTCCATAACCTCTTGTAAGAAGGTACTCACATACTTACACTGCATGCTATCCGATGGTGCCGAAACAACCTTTATCTTATGTTCTTTATTAAGGTGGGTACGTCTAAAGCTGGCCGAAGAATACTCCTTTTGCTTAAACATCGCCACATTCTGCCTGATAAAGAGACCTGCCTGATGTTCTTTGTCATTAAAGTAGCTTTGGTCATAGTCCCAAAAGAAATGAGAGCAGGCAGAGTAATTTTTTATAGCCTTAAACAATATCTTCTCGCACTCGGTAAGGGCATTAAATCCAACCACAACATAGTGCTGACCCTCGAAAACATCCTGCCCCGACTCCTTGAACTTCTGAGCCACTATCCTCTGAGCCATGCCGTCATAGGCCAACCCCTGCCCTTCGAGCAGAGTCTTAAACTCATGATATATAGAGGCCAGAGTCTTCCATATCGTAATAAAATGCTCCTTCTCCTTGCCTGGGTTAGGCTCCAACCACATGCAGCCCAGACGATTAATTATAGCCACTTGCTCCTCTGTCAGATAAGAAGTGTCGTTGTCTAACTCCTTGATATCCCTAACATTAGAGAACAAAACATCAGCATCAATAAGATACTTATCTATGGCGTCAAAGTCGGAAAGCAACACATCTCCCCAAAAGAAAAAAGCATCGATAGATTGGTTATGATGGCGCGAATAGACCTTATAAAGTTCGATTATAAGCCTTACGTTATCGACCACATTAACACCCGAAAGCGAAGCCATCAGATTCTGAAGCGACACAAACTCGGGGCTCCAGATAGGGTTTTCGATTTTGCGGCATAACGATTCGCGAAAAAACAACTCAGCACGCTTGTTGGGCAGCAGAATCTTTAACTTTGATATATCATCACCATACTGACCATACAGTGCGTCTACTACTTCATCTATAAAACTCTTCATGCTGCTTCTTGGCTTAAAATTATTACCTATATACAAATATAATAATTAAAAATTAATTACCTTTACATAAACTATGCACCACAAACTTTATGGGACAAATATCTGTCATTAAAGCCTCGGCAGGCTCGGGTAAAACATATAGGCTTGTCTATGAATACATAAGAACCATACTGGACAACCCTACTTCCTACAAAAATATCTTGGCCGTAACTTTCACAAACAAAGCTACTTCCGAGATGAAGAGTCGTATCATAGAGCAGCTCTACCAGCTATCTCTAGGCTCTGGCGACTACATATCTACTTTCACTGCCGACGGCTCAAAGACCAAGGAATTTGTCAAGAACAGAGCCTCGCTGGCACTAAACTATATCCTTCAAGATTATAGTCACTTTGCCGTGATGACCATAGACCGCTTCTTTCAACGTATCATACGTGCATTTATCCACGAGCTTGGAGTGGATGCTGGCTTCACCCTCGAACTGCAAACCGACGGCATACTAACGCAAGCCACTGACTCTCTGATAGAAAGCATAGGCGACGACAAACAGCTCAGAAATTGGATTACACAATATGTCGAGGAACGTATCAGCGAGAACAAGCACTGGGATATACGTAGCGACATCAAGACTCTAGGTCGCGAGCTATTTAATGACAGCCGTTCTAATCTTCAGTACAACAAGATGAGCAACGAGGACTTGCTGAACTTTGTAAGTCGAGCCTCACAAATCACAAACCTTATAGACCGCACTATGCGTGCTGTGGCTACTACTGCCATAGGCGTCATCCACAACGCTGGACTTAGCGTAAACGACTTCTCTAATAAAGCCTCAGGCTGTGCGGGCTACTTCTATAAGGTGGCACAGAATGGCGTCGAACCATTTGGGGCGCGAGTCATCAAGGCCATAGAAGACAACGAGGGATGGTACACCAAAAAGTCTGAGAGCAAAGACAGAATAATGGATATAGTCCCCACGTTAAGGTCTATGCTAGAATCACTTACAGTGCTCTACACAAATAACATAAAATACATCAACTCGGTAAGTCAGCTCAAGGCTAAGTTCAGAACCTACGCTCTGCTCAATGACTTGTCCGACAAAGTAGATGCCTTCTGTAAGGAGCAATCCATAGTGCCAATATCTGACACAAACTCCATCATCAATGGCCTTATTGCCGGCAACGACACGCCTTTCATTTTTGAAAAGACAGGCAATAGATTTACAGACTACATGATAGATGAGTTTCAGGACACTTCCCTAACCCAGTGGAACAACTTCCGCCCTCTGATTGAAAACGCCATGGCCCAGAGCGAGGGCACACCCGTGCTTCTGGTTGGCGACATCAAGCAGTCCATATACCGCTGGCGTGGTGGCGACTGGCGCATCTTGGGCGAGAAGATAAACGAGCTTTACGGCTCTAGCCTAACACAAGACAACCTCGACACCAACAGACGTTCATTTGGCAATATCGTGCAGTTCAACAACTGCCTTATGAGCAACTGTGTAAACCAAGACAACAGCCTACTAAACAATAAGTTAAAAGATGTTCTAGGCCAAGGATTTATCTCTCAAAGCACCTTTGATGAGCTTACAAGCATGCTTAGCAATGCCTATGAGCAATCTCAGCAAAAGAAGTTTAAGGAACCCGACAAAGGATATATAACCATCACTCGCGAGAATGAAAAGAACGAGGGCGACTATATCATAGAGAAGATAATAGAACTTCAAGATAGAGGTTATGCAGCAAGAGATATTACCATCTTGGTGCGCAACAATGGCACAGGCATAGAGATTGCCAACACCATACTAAACTACAAGACCTCCAATCCAGATGACAATCATAACTTTAACGTCATCACAGGTGAGGCACTACTGCTTAAAAATGCAGCCGTAACGTGTTTTGTTATTGCCGTATTGCAGCTATCGTGTGGTAGCGACTCCATACAGGCCGGTGTGTACAATAAATTCTTGGGCAATAATGTATCTGATAAAATCAGTGAAAGCGACAAGGAATTTATATCTACCCTGCGCCTTGTTTCGCTGGACGAGGCCTTTGAGAATATCGTTATGCGCTATAAACTTAACCAGAACGAAGATAACATAAGCTACCTTCAGGCCATACACGAGCTGATAATCTCGCTCAGCACAAACAAGATTTACGACATTCCTACATTCCTTAACTGGTGGAACGACAACAAATTTAGACGTTCGCTACAACTACCCGAGAATAACGACGCCATAAACATTGTCTCTATACACAAGTCGAAAGGCCTTCAATATAAGGTAGTTATAATCCCAGAATGTCGATGGGAGCTTGATTTCAGCTCCAACAAGCTACCTCTGATATGGAGCAATGGCACCGAGCAATTCGAGTCCTTGCCCAAAATTCCTATGGTCTGCAAGAAAGAACTCGCAGCGTCGCACTATGCCAACGACTTTTATCGCGAACTAGTTCTATATCACGTGGATAATATCAACCTACTCTACGTTGCATTAACCCGAGCCATAGCCGAGCTTCACATTTGCCTACCTTACATATCGAAAAAAGAGAGGAAGATAGACGCCATAATCGAAGAGGCAATTAACAAGACAGAAGCAGACCAAATTGAGATAATCGACACCCTAGCAAACACAGAAAAAATCTGTGGCAAGGTAGAGACCAGTGACAGATATACTATATATAGCTTTGGTGAAAAGATTACTGCTCAGGCCGTAATCAGCACACCAAACCCTACTCTGCCTTTCCCTGTGAACCGCCCAGAAAATAAACTTAAATTCAAGGTACACAGCACCATAGACATGCAAGGACATGGAGCAACCAAGACCTCTCCTAGGGAATATGGTATCCTTATGCACAAGATTTTTGAGAATATAACTAGCAAAGATCAAATTCTGCCAGCCCTTGAGCAGATGAAAATAACGGGCGAAATATCCAACGACGACCAGATAGCTCTCAGCAACAAACTCGAAACACTGCTCTCAAACCCAGTGACAGAACTGTGGTTTGACGGCAACTGGAGTGAACTTATGGTCGAACGTTCTATACTAACGTCTAATGGCGCGACATATCGTCCCGACCGCGTACTAATCAAGGGTGACCAAGTGATAGTCATAGACTACAAATTCGGACTGCTAAGCCCTAAGTCCCACGAAAAATCACTACGCAACTATATGTTACTAATCAAGCAGATGGGCTACAACAGTGTTACGGGCTATCTATGGTATATTGAGCAGAACCGCATAGACACCCACAATCTAAACTAACCACTCCGCTGCAACGCTGTGACGCCAGCACCACCCACCGCGACAATGCAGCACGGTCGCACGCATCTCCGTACCCCCGCAACAATGCAGCACGGTCGCACACATCTCCGCACCACTGCACCAACTGCACCGTACCAAGCGCACCGCTGCCATATCAACCGCAGAACCACCCCACACTATCACACCGCCACGCCACCGTACATAATACAAAAAGCAGGACCTGAAGATTCAAGTCCTGCTTTTTTATGTAAAACCTCTAAGGGTGTTATTGTTAGTCGTTCAAAGAGAAACGTTTGTAAGCAATAACAGTTGCCTCTGGGTTAGCTTGTTTGATATAAGCTTCAACAGTAAGTTTGTTGTTTTTAACCAAAGACTGATTAAGAAGAGTATTCTCGCTCAAGAATTTGTTAACTTTACCGTCAGCGATTTTAGCTAGGATAGCCTCTGGTTTGCCCTCAAGACGAGCTTGCTCTAGACCAATCTCGTGCTCTTTAGCGATAACCTCAGCTGGACAGTCAGCTTGGCTGATAGATACTGGAGCCATAGCAGTAGCCTGCATAGCAACATCTTTACCAACTTCTTCTGATACCTCTTTATCGAAACCGATAAGAGAACCCAACTTGTTGTTCATGTGAACGTAAGCGAAGCAATAAGGAGCCTCGATACGGTTGTAAGATACGATCTCTACTTTCTCACCTGTTTGACCAGATTTAGCAGTTACGATGTCTGCAACAGTAGAACCGTTAACAACACAAGCGTTCAAAGCCTCTAGGTCAGCAGCATCGTTAGCAACAGCAACATCAAGAAGCTCTTGAGTTGAAGCAACGAAATCTGCATTTTTAGCAACGAAGTCAGTCTCGCAAGCAAGGCAAATCATATAAGCCTTACCCTCAGCGATGTGAGACAATACACAACCCTCAGTTGCGCTACGGTCAGCACGTTTGCTAGCAATAAGTTTGCCTTTCTCACGGATTAGATCTTGCGCTCTGTCAAAATCACCCTCTGCTTCGATAAGTGCATTTTTGCAATCCATCATGCCAGCACCAGTCATTTTGCGGAGCTTAGCTATATCTGCAACTTTAATATCCATAGTTCTAGTTATTTAATCTAAAATTGATTATCAAATCACTTACTTATTTACTCTGCTGGAGTTTGCTCAACAGGAGCAGCTACTTCTTCAGCAGGAGTTTCAACTACGACAGCCTCAGTTTTCACACGGCGTGGGCGTAGTTTTTCCTCTTTTTTAGGAGCCTCACTAGCTTCTTTATCTTTTTCTAGCTTACGCTCGTTAAGACCCTCAGCAATAGCAGCGGTAACGACTTCCAATACCAAAGCTACACTTTTTGTAGCATCGTCGTTTGCAGGGATAACGTAATCTATGTCGGTAGGATCGCAACAAGTATCGACCATAGCAAACACAGGTATGTTAAGTCTTTTTGCCTCTTTTACTGCGTTGATTTCTTTTTGAACGTCAACTACAAAGATAGCAGCTGGCAGGCGAGTAAGATCTGAGATAGAACCTAAGTTTTTCTCAAGTTTAGCTCTCTGGCGGCTGATTTGCAATTTTTCTCTTTTAGAGAAGTTGTTGAAAGTGCCATCAGTAGTCATTTTGTCGATAGTAGACATTTTTTTGACAGCCTTTCTTATGGTTGGGAAATTGGTAAGCATACCACCTGGCCAACGTTCTGTAACGTATGGCATTGATACTGCTGAAACCATCTCGGATACAACATCTTTCGCTTGTTTCTTAGTTGCCACGAAAAGGATGCGACGACCCGATTTTGCAATTTGTTTCATAGCATCTGCGGCCTCATCAAGTTTGATGACCGTTTTGTGCAAATCTATAATGTGGATTCCGTTTTTCTCCATAAAGATATATGGAGCCATCTTTGGGTTCCATTTTCTTTTAAGGTGTCCAAAGTGAACGCCGGCATCCAATAGTTGATTAAAATCAGTTCTTGACATGTTTTTAATTTTAACTTTCTGTTTTTTAATTCTCTTACTTCAATCATAGGGTAACGAACCTTGTTCGGTCCTTATGATTTTTCGCAGCGGGGGCAATTTGAAAGCAGCAAGGCGAGTATTAAGCTACTAGCCAATGATCTTTGAAATTTTGAACCCCAACTGTGCCAATGCACAATAAACTAACGTTTACTGAACTGGAATTTCGCGCGTGCACTAGGTTGACCTGGTTTCTTACGCTCAACTTCGCGTGCGTCGCGAGTCAAGAATCCGTTTCTTTTAAGTACTGGGCGCATCTCTGCGTCGATCTCGCACAATGCACGAGCAATACCTAAACGAGCGGCTTCTGCCTGACCTTTGATACCACCTCCACAAAGATTGATGTTAACATCAAAACTCTCAGTTTTATCAGTAACCAACATTGGTTGTTTTACAACATACTGAAAAATCTCAAGAGGGAAGTAAGTTTCTAGTGGTCGTTTGTTGATTGTAATTGTACCTTGACCTGGTTTCACGTAAACGCGTGCAATAGCAGCTTTTCTACGTCCTACGGTGTTTACAACTTCCATACTTTCTACTTAATCTCGTTTAACTTAATTGTTTTTGGTGACTGAGCCTCGTGTGGGTGTTCAGCACCAGTATACACTTTCAGGTTAGTAAGCAACACTGAACCTAGGCGGTTCTTTGGAAGCATACCTTTAACTGCGTGCATAATGATAAATTCTGGTTTTTTCTGCATATAATCAGCAGGAGAAACCATTTTTTGACCTCCAGGGTAACCAGAGTGAGAGACATAAACCTTGTCTGTCATCTTGTTGCCTGTCAGTTTTACTTTTGCTGCGTTGATGATGATGACGTTATCACCACAGTCAACGTGCGGAGTAAATTCAGGTTTGTTCTTGCCACGAAGGATTTTAGCAACCTGTGAAGCCAAACGGCCCACTGCCAAATCAGTAGCGTCGATAAGAACCCAACCCTTGTTTACGGTAGCAGCATTAGCAGAAACTGTCTTGTAACTTAATGAATCCACTTTTCTTACGTTTAAAAATTAATACTTGTTTTATGATCCTTTTCCCTACAATGCAGGGCCTGCAAAGATAGCAATAATATATTAGAAAAGAAAAGATATGTTAAAAAATAACGAAAAAAAGATGTGTTACGCTATTTTTTCTAGATTTTTAGGTATGAATACCATGATTTCGTGTGACAAATATACATAATTATTACAAAGTTCTTGCTATCTTTGCACGGAGTAATTAGTTAGAATGGCAAAGATTAAAAATAAGGCACGCAAGAAATCAAGCAAGAGAAAACCTATCAAAATATCTAGTAGGCAAAACAGGCAAGCTGTGGTAGTATTGTTGGTACTCATAGTCGCTATATTTATATATACTACAAATCAAAACCAAGTAGGCAGCAGCAAGACAGAGACAATAACTCTGCAAGCGCAGACTACACAGGAGAATCAACCCAAGAACCAACAAACAGTCACCCCAAATAAGACTGAAACAAATAAAGAGCAAGACGAGTTCTTTCAACAGACAAATGGACGTTTAGAGTTACCTTATTATAATAGCAGCGAATTTATCATCCACAACGAGGATGGCCGCTACATATTATATTATGACACAGCACGACGCAGTGCTTTGTGGGTGGCTCATATATTAACAAGAAAAGATATTGAGGCTGCTGGAGTAGCTCGCACAACAAGCTTCAAAAGCGACCCCGAGGTTGTAAGCAGAAACTGGCCTACGGCAACAAGCAAGGACTACACCAACACAGGATATGACAGAGGACACCTGCTACCTTCGGCTGATAGAGACGGCTCACGCGCAGAGAATGCAGCAACCTTCTACATGTCTAACGTAGCACCACAAGAGCCTAATCTCAACCGACAGAGCTGGAAGTATCTTGAGGAACAGACACGCCGCTGGGCACAAGAGTATGACTCGCTATATATCGTTACGGGCACACTATTAGACCCTAACGCAAAAGAGATAAACAATGGAATCGATATTCCGTCTGCTTTTTACAAGGCTCTACTGGTAAAGGTATCGGGAGAATGGCATTCGCAGGCATACCTTATGCCTAACATAGCCAAGCCCGAAAAGAACTATGAGCTATACGCCATTAGCATAGACGAACTAGAGGCCAAGGCAGGCTTAGATTTATTCTACAACATGGACGATCGGACAGAAAACAGAATAGAAGCAACAACAAACAATAACATTTTTAAAAAATAGATAAATGCACAAATCAGGTTTTGTAAACATAATAGGTAACCCCAACGTAGGTAAGTCTACACTGATGAACTCACTTGTGGGCGAGAAACTTTCCATCATAACATCTAAGGCACAGACTACCCGCCACCGCATACTAGGCATAGTTAATGGTGAGGATTTTCAGATTGTTTATTCGGACACTCCAGGTATTTTGCGTCCAAACTACAAGCTCCAAGAGTCTATGATGAAGTTTGTGAACAGCGCAATCAAGGATGCTGACGTACTTCTTTATGTGACTGACGTAAACGAGACATCGGACAAGTATGAGGACATGTTGATGAAGGTGCACCTTAGCGGCATCAAAACACTACTCATTATCAACAAGATAGACCTTACTACTTCAGAGAAACTAGAGGCATTGGTTGACAAGTGGAAAACCCTGCTTCCTAATGCAGAGATAATACCAGTATCGGCTCTTAACAACTTTAATATCTCGGGACTTTTCGACCGCATAATATCGCTACTTCCTGAGGCTGAGCCTTACTACCCTAAGGACACACTTACAGACCGCTCGCTTCGTTTCTTTGCATCGGAGATTGTGCGCGAGAAGATTTTCTTGAACTATGACAAGGAGGTTCCTTATTGTGTCGAGATTTCTATCGACGAGTACAAGGAAGAGCCTAACATTGACCGCATACGTGCCACAATATTTGTTGCTCGCGACAGTCAGAAGGGTATTATCATTGGACACAAGGGCGCATCTATAAAGAAAGTTGGCATGCAGGCGCGTGAGGATTTAGAGGCTTTCCTTGGCAAGAAAGTGTTCCTAGAGTTGTTTGTCAAGGTCGGTGAGAACTGGCGCGACAACGACCGTCAGCTTCAACGATTTGGCTATAACGACTAGTTGCTCCTCGATTAAATCACCAAAAAGTTTATAGAATTTTATAAACTCAGCATTTATTAGTACTTTTACGCCCTAAAATAAATAATATGGCATCATCAAACTTCGTCGATTACGTAAAAATATTCTGCCGCTCGGGTTGCGGTGGAGCAGGTTCAACTCACTTTCGACGAGAGAAATTTGTAGAATTTGGAGGTCCTGACGGCGGCGACGGCGGCAAGGGTGGTAGCATCATCATGCGTGGCAACACTCAGTTCTGGACTCTTCTACACCTTAAATACCAGCGTCACCTTTTCGCTGAAAATGGCGGCAACGGTTCTGGCGCACGCAGCAGTGGCAAAGACGGTAAGGACGTAATTATAGAGGTTCCACTGGGAACCATAGCTCGCGATGTTGAAACAGGCGAGATAATCGGCGAGGTAACAGAAAACGGACAAGACGTCTATATCCTTAGGGGAGGTCGCGGAGGTCAGGGCAACTGGCACTTTAGAACGGCCACCAACCAAGCTCCTCGTTATTCACAACCAGGTGAGGACTGCACCGAAGGGTGGTTCATCCTTGAGCTTAAGGTATTGGCCGATGTGGGTCTTGTAGGTTTCCCTAATGCAGGTAAGTCTACCCTACTATCTGTTGTATCAGCTGCCAAGCCCAAGATTGCAAACTACGCCTTTACAACTCTAGAACCCAACCTAGGCATTGTCTCTTATCGCGATAGCCGATCTTTCGTTATGGCCGACATACCGGGAATCATTGAGGGTGCTCACGAGGGACGCGGAATCGGAATACGTTTCTTGAGACATATAGAGCGTAATGCCATTCTGCTATTCATGATACCTGCCGATACGGACGACATACAGAAGGAGTACAAGATTCTGCTCAACGAGCTTACCATGTACAACCCTGAGCTACTAGACAAGCACCGCGTGCTGGCAATCACCAAATGCGATATGCTGGATGACGAGCTTATAGAGCAGATGAAGCCAGAGCTACCTGAGGGCATCCCTTCAGTGTTTATATCTTCTATCGTGGGGCTTAACATAGACAAGCTCAAAGACTTGCTTTGGGAGGCTCTTATGGACGAAAACAGTCTTTAATCCGCAGAGTAACTATAATCCAACAAATTTAGTTGGTAACTATTAAAATACCCAACACTACCTTCGACGTCTATTGCACCCGAAGGTAGTATTGAGGTTGCAAAGTTAGTGTAGTCATATACTCTGAGCACTATACTATCGCCAAAGGCATCATACGCATAAGTATTCTTGACACTCTCTGTGTATGGACACCAAACAAGCTGATTCTCTTCAGGAGAAAGAACAAGATTCTTTATCTTAACCAAACTACTTATTCTGCTAGCGTCAAGCTCCCCTATTGTAAGTTCATCCAAAATAGGCGAGGTATCTATGCTCGTATCTATCACTTCGACATGCTTGATTAGAGTCGCTTCATCTATGCTCGAAGTTTCATACTCTAAGTCCGTAGACTCTAGCCCCAATTCTATCACACCACCATAACCGCCCAGGCACAGCCCCTGACAGCGAAGCTTAACTCTATTTCCTCTATGGATAAAGCTAGAGACATAATCATAGGGCACACTAATTTCTATGGCACCAGTATCATCCTCAATGATAATGCAGCCACTAAGGTTGGGCGTTGAGTTATCGGCTATAACCTTACCATAAATCACAATATTATCGGTAATGACCAAGGGATAGCCTCTATACATCTGTTTTAGATACATGATAGAAATCTCGGATGGCTCAACATTCTGCTTCTGGCAGGAGAATATAAATACCGGTATCACAACGGATATAAACTTAGTTATGTGACACAACACTCTTCTCATCATTAATCTTGAAATAATATTCTTGATCAGAATACAGGTTACTACTAAATATTATGCCCGTAATATCAACACTCTGAGTCGGCACATCATAAGATGCGAAACTGGCATAGCTGCTAGTCACCACAGAGATAGTGTCCTTGTTAGAATCAACAAATTTGACCTCGCCCTCGCTCCAGCCATAATAACTATCTGTTGATGCCCAAGTACAAAGATTCTCGGGGCAGAAGGTCAGATTCTTTATGGTTATCGTTCTTGCGATGTCCCTAGCGGTAAGCTCGCTTATCAACTTCTCGCTAACAAACACCGTAGACTGCTTGCTTTCTACGTCTATATATTTATCTGCAATGGCACGGTGGCCAAAGTACTCTATATCGCGCACGCTGCTGCCCTCGAGTCCAAACTGATAAACACTGTCATCTCCCTTGCCAAAGGTCAAGCCCTTGGTATTGATTGACAGTTCATAGCCCACCTTGTAGGTTGTATATATGTCATAAAAGCCACACATTATCTCAACGGCTCCTGTTGCATCATCCAAGATAAAACTATAATAGAAATTTGAACAACTATCGCTAGAGCTGACCGTACCATAAAGAGTATAATCGTCATTTATAACATGAGGTTCAGATGTTCCATACATAGTTATAAAGTCTGCTATATCTATATTCTTTACCGTCTGCTGCGGAGCATCCACCACCTCTACCTGCTCGCAGCTAGTAAGCAGTACCAAGATTGCAAGAATAGTATATCTAATATTTGGCATGGCTACTATAATTTAAAGTTGATACTAAAATAAAACCTTCTCCCATAGCCATAATAATACTTAGAGTCGGGAGCCGTTACAGACTCATTAACACCCTCGCCGATACTGGATAGTCTGTTCTGCTCATACCCCGAGTAAATGATATTTCTATTATCAAAGATGTTGTTCACCATAAGATAGAAAGACAAGAAATGCTGATTGATTTCAAAGGTTTTGCTTAGAGACAGATCGCAACTTATGGCAGCAGGGAATCGCTGCTGGTAGAGCAAGGCTTCTTGATTTTCTGGCGACAGTGCAGCCTCAAGCGACTTATCATATCGCTGAACAAAGCTCGCTGAGATATAGTTATCGGCCATGAGCGAAGCACCAAGGCTGAAGTTAAACATGTTCCAATTAGAGTAGCTAAGTTTAAGGTTTGAGACCAGCTGTGGCGAGCCACCAATCTTCACTCCATCCATCCTACTTATCGTATTCTCTGTTATTATCTCGCCACTGAGAAACGACTGCACGCTAGCACTAATATCATCGGCATAAGTATTCTTAGATATACCCACGGCAGAGAGCAGCTCAACGTGCTGCATCAAGGGAATCACGGCACTAGCCTCGACACCAAAGTAATTTTTCGATATATTGTTGAAGGCAGCATACATATACATATCGCTCAAGTCGTCATAATATCTTTGTACCTGACTTTCATTACGCGTCATCGTTCCATAAATAGATGCGAAAATATCCACATCGCCAATATGACGATATACCAACTCAAAGCTACCATATTGCTTGCTAGAAACATCAACAGGAGCCATCTCCGAGTAGCGAACATCATAAAATATGTCGTCTATATCAGCTGGCTTTGCGCCGAAGGTAACTTGCGTCTTGAGGTGCGAATTGTTAGAGAGTCTAATCCTGCTACCCAGAACTATACCGTAATCATCAAAGACATATTCTCTCGAATCGCCCAAGGTTACACTCTGGTCATAAATGGCTTTGGCATAATAACCTCGACGCACAAAACCGTTGTAGTTGGCCATAATGGTGGCATCTATGGAATATGGGATTTTATCAAGCTGAACACCAAACCATGCTCCAGCCTTGGTGCTTAGTATAGAGTAGTTATACCCAAACTCATCGCCTACGCCTATCTTCAAACCACTAGCATACATGTTGTTAGAGGCAAGACTTGTATAGGTATCATTCATAGAAACAAAAGGATCTGTATCATAGATAAAACCTCCGCCAAGATCATCGGTAAGTTGTTTGAAGTAGCGCGAGTTATTTATATTGATGTTCGCCCCACCATTCACCACAAGGCCTTTTAGGTTTGCATATCTCGCACTCACAGCCATCTGGTAACTACTCATCTTGCGCACATCACTCTCCAGATAGTAGCAAGCAGGCGATATTCCATCCCCACGGTTAGCATCATAGATATTGCTCCACGACACTTGAGTAAAGCTATCGTCATTATCCCTCCATCCCGCTTCGACAATATCGGCTACATCTTGATTGGCAAAGTAGCTGGGCATATAGCTATAATAATCTGGATAAGGGTTGGCCACGCCATTCCAACCTAGACGCTGCGTAGATGTAGTACCCACAATAGCTGCCATATCAAAGTCCATAACAAACATTTGCGTGGGATTAAAGCTATACCTCACACCAGCAATAGGCAGGAAGTTATCCTTAACTCTAGAGGTTACAATCTCTCCACCCTCGTCATAACCCCAGTACGGATTATAAAGGTTGTCGCCCGTAAGCTCAAAGCACTCCTGCGTGGCAGCACCGCGCAAGCCCTGAGTTATAGGTGCCGCCGAGCCATACACATTTATCTCATGCTTACTATCATCCCACTTGCGCCCCAACAGTAGATTAAACCTTAAATCATCACGCCATACACCGCTGATGTGCATATCATCGCCAGATCTGACAGATGCCGTAGCATAATAATACATGCCCGACTTGTCGAACTTATCAGCCAGCTTAACATTCAACCCATAGCCAAAGTTCCTATCAGTGGCTATAACACCCACACGCTTACGCGATATTATGGCATCAGACCAAAGGTCATAATCTGTACGTGCAGAGAAGCTCGCAGGCCTATAATTCCTTTCTGAGACACCAAACGACTCTATCGACATATCCATATAATCGCTAAGTCCGCGCACTATATCCCAATATACATCACCACCCAAGGCATCGTTAAGCTCTATGCCTCCGATATTAAACTGTGAAAAGCTATAATCATATCCACGTCTATTGTATCTCACGGCCGAAAAACCATATCTAGAAGCCTGCTCAAATGGGTCTTGGTCGATATTCAGCAACATGGACAGCATCATATAGACATATTCTTGGTGTGCATCATACTCAGAATAACCTTCTTCATCTTCACTATACAAATAAGATGTCGGGTATTGACCAAAGCAGGAGCAATAGCCAATAAGTATAAACATAACACAAACCAAATATCTCATATACGTATTATAACAAAAGAGGTCTGGTAAATTACCAAACCTCATATTACTTACTACCTGACATTTAAATCACATCAGGCAAATATACTTAGACCTTAATTACTCTGCAGCCTCAGTAGTCTCAACAGCTTCTTCAACAACATCAGTAGCAGTAGGTAGAAGGCTCTGATTTCCCTCGTAAGGTTGAACCAAAGATTTCTCTACACCAGTAGTGCTTCTAGCGATGTTACCTTTAGGGATAACCATTGTTGCCACTAGGCTCAATACAAGGATAGCTATTGCAAGAATCCAAGTGAAACGTTCCAAAAAGTCAGCTGTTTGACGAACACCCATAACTTGGTTTGATGCGCCAAAGTTGGCAGCCATTCCGCTTTTAGGGCTTTGAGCCAATACAGACAATACAAGCAATGCGCTCGCAATTAAAATCAAGATGATACAGAATAAATACATTTTTCTTACTATTAATCGTTTTTATTTTATTTTCTCTATGAGTCCCGCAAAATAAACACTTTTTTCTGGATTTAACAAACTTAATTTGCTATATATTTGAATTGCGGTGTTTTTATACCCTTGTTCGAGGTATATTTGGGCTAATTCCTCCGATACTATGTCTAATTCTGAAACTATCGAGTTTACCGAAACATCGTCCGTAGGGGTTTTATCATCGGGGCGTATCTTTAATTTCTCACCATCCAAAGACAAAAATTCATCTATGATACTAATAGATCTAGACTTTTGAGCCTGCTCTGACGGGGCAACAACTTCCTCGGCCACTTCTTTGCTCTCGACAAGCTCTGGCTCAATTTCTTTAAGCGTCTGTTGCTGAGGCTTGCTCTGAGGTTTAATGCTGTAACTCTTCTTAGGGGTATCCTTAGTCTCCACTATCACATCGGCAATAGGTCTGACAAGAGTAAAAGGGCAGTTACCCGTTGCCAGCAACAACTTGGTCTGATAATCCAACTCATTACTAATCCTAGAGCGCAATATGCGCGCAACAATAAACCACTCATACTGCTCGACAAGGCCATCCAAATCATCTTGCGAAAGAGTTTTTTGTACACCAGAGCAGCCGTCCATCATCTCTGATGCCAGATCCCCATACCTCATATATGCCTCAAAAACCTCTTTCATAGCTCTTTACCAATTTGATACTGCATCACTAAATATATCGTCCACCAAGTAGCCTACTATCTCCGTTATCAACTCAGACTCCACATCCTGAAGAAGGTTGCTAGTGTCATAATCAGCAAAGGCAGTAAAGGTCTTGTCGTAGTTATAGTTAGGTTCTAGAAGGTTTGTAAAACGCACCTTGACCGTAATGGTCAACCTATTCATTGTAGCATACTCATCACCCGAGATGGCCGTTGGAGCCGTAGCATAACCTGTTATCTCTCCCTCAAAGTTAAGGTCTCCACCACTAGTAACCAAGTCCAGTCGCGTCTGACGCTGAAACTTATCTTGCAGGCTTTCGGTAAGCGTACTACTAAGTATCGGTGCTACCATCATAGCATTATTAGGGAAGTAGCCAACGCTAACTGTCTTTGCCAGTGGCGATATACTAGCACCCGATAGTGAGTACTTTATCTGACAGCTGCTAACACCCATCAGCATTGCTACTGCTAGCATCAGCAGGTATGATATTTTTCTAATATTCATTTATTTCTAGCTCTTTAATTTTGCGATAAAGGGTTCTCTCCGACATAAACAGCTCACGTGCAGCCTCCTTACGTCGTCCGTTGTTCTTGCGCAAGGCCTTGATTATAGCCTCTCGCTGAACCCTCTCTTTTGTCATTTCTTCTTTTTCCTCTACAACCTCTGCGCTCTCGGCAAACTCAGCCTCACCACTACCAAGTAGCGGAGTTATGGCAGCAGGCAGAGCATTTATTAAAGGTGTAATATCTGATTGGGCGACCACTCCGTTCATGTTCATATCTCTAAGCATGCGCTTAATCTCTGAAACATCCGCCTTTATATCAAACAATATCTTGTATAGTATATCTCTTTCGTCACCACCTCGCGAATCAGAAAAAGAACCAGAGAACATAGGTACAACACTCTCGCTACCATAGGCTGGCAAATACTTGGCCAAGATATCGGGTGTTATATTTCGTTGTTCCTCTATGGCAGAAATCTGCTCAGCCACATTTTTTAGCTGGCGCACATTTCCCGGCCATGAATAATTCTCAAGCATGGCCCTTGCATTCTCATCGAGGCTAATAACAGGCATGCGATATGTCGAAGCTATATCAACAGCAAACTTCTTGAATAGCAAGAATATATCCCCTTTTCTATCACGCAAAGGAGGCACCACAATAGGCACCGTATTAAGTCTATAATAAAGGTCCTCACGAAACTTACCCTCGGCAATGGCCTTTCTCAAGTCGCCATTGGTAGCAGCCACAACGCGCACATTTGTCTTTTGCGTCTTCGACGAGCCAACGCGGATAAACTCACCTGTTTGTAGCACGCGAAGCAAACGCACCTGCGTTGTCTGAGGCAACTCGGCCACCTCATCAAGGAATATAGTTCCTCCGTCGGCAACCTCAAAATAACCTTTACGAGTATCATTAGCACCAGTGAAAGCACCCTTCTCATGACCAAAAAGCTCTGAGTCTATCGTACCCTCGGGTATTGCACCGCAGTTAACCGCGATGTAGTTATTGTGTTTACGAGGACTATTTATATGTATAACTTGTGGAAAAAATTCTTTACCCACTCCACTTTCACCAGTTATAAGCACTGATAAATCGGTCGAAGCAACCCTCATGGCCACATCTAGCGCACGAGCCATAGCTTCGTCTGTACCTATAATGCCAAAACGTTGTTTAACAGAGAGTAAATCCATATCTATCTACTAAAAAAACTTTTATCCTAGGTTGATTGGCACCTGAGGAGACACTATCATACCATACAAGATTACCAACAAACCTGCAATAACAGCGGCTATTGCCACTATCATAAATATATCCATCTTCTTTCTATTCTGCGCCTTCTTGCTTGGCACTTTAGCTTCCTTATATTCTACTGCTTGTTTCTTAGGCTTTTGGATGCGAGAACCTACAACAACTGGTCGAGGACCACCTCCATGCATGTTTCTCTTAGGAGCAACAGGATTATTCTGTGGCGCAACAGGCTCTTGAACACTATTACCACTGTATAGCTTATCTACATTGTCGGCATGATTCTGAACTGCAATCTTAGATTCCACTCTTCGCTGAGGCTGCACCTGAGGTATCTCAGGAATCTCCAGATCAACAATATTTGAATATGGTTCTGGCTCGGCTTGCACTTTAGGCTCAACCTTTACTTCTGGCTCAGGAATCTCAACTTGCACAGGCACACTCACAGGAGCAACCCTTGGTGTGGGCTGAGGAGCTTCTTCTATAATTATATCCGTAATGGTCTCTTGATTAGGCGCAACAACCTCTGGCTCTGCTGGTTGCGCCACTTGTGGAGCTGCCGCTGCATTTACAGCATTAGGGTTATACTGCATCGTATAGGCACCGTTAGAGTCTCTTGTTATTGTACCTAGGCCTTCAATCACAAAGCTACCCTTTTGATCAACACCTTGCTTTACGGACAACAAAAACTCTTCTGTCATAGCTTGCGCATCGGCCATAGACACAGCCAAAGCATTAACTAAAAGAGAAGAAAACACTCCGTCATCGCTCTTCAGAAAAGGAACGAACACAACCTCTCCAGTATCATCTTTACGAATAAAGGCTCCCAAAGATGGCAAAATAAGTCTGCGATTAGACTTGATATATTCCGATATTATTTTTGCAATCATAATCACTAGGTTTAAGAATCCAAAATTAACATTTTTTATAGAATTTTCAAAAAAAATAATCAATTCTTCACACTACATCTATTTATTTTCTATACTTTTGCAGACAGTAAGAGAATCCATCTTCGCTACATTGACGTTTTTGGGTCAATCCGCACGAGATGGATTAGTAAAATTTAATATATCCACAGATGAAGAACAAGTACAGCGACCTTATCGAACAGACATTTGAATTCCCTCAGGATGAATTTTCTGTCGTCGACAACGAACTAAATTTTAACGATGTGCCCCTTATGGACATCATTAAACAGTATGGCACTCCGCTAAAGATTACCTACCTACCAAAGATCTCATCTCAGATTAATAGAGCCAAAAGACTATTCAATGTTGCCATGGCCAAGGTAGACTATAAAGGTAGCTATAACTACTGCTACTGTACAAAAAGTTCTCACTTCTCTTTTGTACTAGAGGAGGCTCTGCGCAACGAGATACACCTTGAAACTTCGTCAGCCTACGACATACATATCATCAACTCCCTTTACGAGTCAGGGATAATCGATAAAGGCCGTTTCATTATATGCAACGGATTCAAACGACCTCACTATGTCGAGAACATAGCATCCTTGGTAAACAACGGCTTCGAGAATACCATTGCCGTGTTGGACAACAAGCTAGAGCTGGATCTATTCGACGATGTTATAAACAAGAAATGCAAGGTAGGTATACGTATCGCCTCTGAGGAGGAGCCTCGATTCGACTTCTACACCTCGCGCCTAGGCATACGCTACAATGATATTGTCGATTACTACAAGGCTAAAATCAAAAACAACAAGAAGTTTGAGCTTAAGATGCTCCACTTCTTTATCAATACTGGCATCAAGGACACAGCCTACTACTGGAGTGAGCTTAATAAATGCCTCAACGTTTATTGCGAACTAAAGAAGATATGTCCCGAGCTTGACTCGCTGAACATCGGTGGCGGATTCCCTATCAAGAACTCGCTTGCCTTTGACTACGACTACGAGTATATGACAGAGGAGATTATTGCACAAATCAAGAACTTCTGCAACCAAGCTGGAGTCGATGACCCTAATATATTTACAGAGTTCGGTTCGTTCACCGTTGGCGAAAGTGGCGCGACCCTATTCTCTATTATCAACCAGAAGCAGCAGAACGACCGCGAGAGCTGGTATATGATAGACAGCTCGTTTATGACCACACTGCCTGACACATGGGGCATCAACCAACGCTATATACTACTGGCCATAAACCACTGGGACAGAGAGTATCAACGTGTATTCCTCGGAGGACTTACCTGCGACAGCGAGGACTATTACAGCGGCGAATCTCACGCCAACGCCATCTACTTGCCTAAGCTAGAGGACGAAACACAATACATAGGATTCTTCCACACGGGAGCCTACCAAGAGTCGCTGGGTGGCTATGGTGGAATACAACACTGCCTTATTCCAGCACCTAAGCATATTATCATCGACCGCGACAAGGGCGACAACGAGTACTACACTCGCCTATTTGCCAAGGAGCAAAGCTACCGCTCTATGATGCGCGTACTAGGATACTAATATTTCAAAAAAACTTGATTTTTAAGGGGCTTACGAGCAATACAAACTGCTGTTAGGCCCCTTAATTTATTTTATTTTATTAGCAAGTGGGATATTTGTTTGGTTTATGAGATAGAAATGCTTAACTTTATCGAAAGTATAAAATATTGAATTATGCAGAAGAGCCTACCTATAATCGACAAAGACCCTTGGCTAGAACCCAAGCGTGAAGAAATCATAGCTCGTTATGAGCGTTATCAACAGGAACTAGACAAGATAAACCAGAGCGCGGGAGATATTGTAGACTTTGCCAATGGCAACGACTACTTCGGCTTCCACTATGACGCCAAGCTCAATGGATGGTGGTATCGCGAATGGCTGCCTGAGGCTTATTCCGTATTTGTCTTTGGCGACTTCAACGGATGGCAGCGCAATCAGCTACCGATGATAAAAGACAAGAATGGAGTGTGGTCTATCTTCCTGTCTGACTACATCTACAAGGGGGGCATAAAACACCAATCTCTGGTTAAGATTCTTGTCGTAGGCAAGAACGGCACCTTTGAGCGCATCCCTGCCTATATACACCGCGTAATTCAAGACGACGACTCTAAGGACTTTGTGGGTCAGTTGTGGCTCACTGCTCCATACCAATGGAAGAATGAGTTTGACGCTTCGCAGCTCAAGCACCCACTTATATACGAATGTCATATCGGCATGTCTACCGAGCAAGAACGCGTAGGCAGCTACAAAGAATTTACTGAGAACATACTACCTAGAGTTAAGGAGCAAGGATATAACGCCATACAAATCATGGGCATAGCCGAGCACCCTTACTATGGTAGCTTTGGCTATCATGTATCCAACTTCTTTGCGGCCTCGTCACGCTTTGGCACTCCCGAGGATTTAAAAGAGCTTATCGACACAGCCCACGCAATGGGCATAGCAGTAATCATGGACCTTATCCATGCCCACTATGTAAAGAACATCAACGAGGGCATAAACGAGCTTGACGGCTCGGGCCACCAATATTCTCCAGCGGGCGAAGCAGGCTACCAGAAATACTGGGACTCTATGGTATTTGACTACGGCAAACAAGAAGTCATACACTTCCTACTTTCAAATATCAAGTACTGGATTAACGAGTTTCACTTCGACGGATTCCGCTTTGACGGTGTCACCTCTATGATATACCATCACCATGGCTACACAGAATTTGATGACCGCGAGAAGTACTTTGGCCCAGACATAAACAACCCTGCACTAACCTACCTTGCACTAGCCAATAACCTGATACACAAACTAAACCCTTCGGCCATAACCATAGCCGAGGATGTGAGTGGTATGCCGACCATGTGCTCTCCAATAAGCGACGGAGGTATAGGTTTTGATTATCGCTTAGCCATGGCCATACCCGACTTTTGGATTAAGCTGCTAAAGGAAATTCCAGACGAGCAGTGGGATATATGGCAGATGTGGGATATGATGACTAACCGTCTGGCCGAGGTGGGAACCATAGCCTACTGTGAGTCGCACGACCAAGCACTTGTGGGTGACAAGACCATAGCCTTCAGACTTATGGACAAAGATATGTACGACAAGATGGACCGTGCAGCCGAAAGCCTTGTAGTGGACCGCGGCATGTCACTACATAAGATGATAAGGCTCTTTACCATAACCCTAGGTGGCAATGGCTACCTCAACTTCATGGGCAACGAGTTTGGACACCCCGAATGGATAGACTTTCCACGCGAGGGCAACGACTGGAGCTACAACCATGCTCGACGACTATGGAGCCTATCGACAAACTATTTCTTGAGGTATAGC
>JAWXTS010000024.1:0-22416 GCA_044433305.1 Rikenellaceae bacterium
TCTGCGCGGGCACACAAAGTGTGCGACAGATAGATAAGCAGGTAAATTCTAATAGACTTTAATTAGAACCGACACCTTAAACTATACACCCGCGGTCTGCGCGGGCACACAAAGTGTGCGACAGATAGATAAGCAGGTAAATTCTAATAGACTTTAATTAGAACCGACACCCTAGACTATACACCCGCGGTCTGCGCGGTTAACGCCAGCGGGAGATTACGAAGAATTGGATTAGTCCAAATATCTCGAGACGGCCTAGGAGCATCAAAAAGGTCATGGTAGCCTTCGACACCTCGGGCAGGACAGTATAGTTGGACATCGAGCCAACGGCTCCAAAGCCAGGACCTGCATTGGCAAGGCTGGCCGCCGCGGCCGAGAAGCTGGTTATCACATCCAAGCCACAGAGCGCGTTGATAAGGGTTCCCACTATCAATGCCATGATGAATACGCCACCAAAGAGTGTGGCTTGAGATATGGCCGACTCACTCTGGGTCGAGCCATTGAGCTTAACATGAACTACGGCACGTGGATGTTGCTGCTTCTTAATCTGTCGAGCCACATCCTTAAATATAAGGAACATCCTATCAGCCTTGATACCTCCCGATGTCGAACCTGCACAACCTCCCTGTATGGTAAAGAGTATTATCACCAACACGCTGAATGAGGGCCACAGCGAGGAGTCGGCCGAGGCAAAACCTGTCGATGTTGTGAGTGTTATCAGCTGAAAGGAGCCATAGCGAATGGCATCCCACAAGCTGTTGTAGGCACCTCCAACGACCAAATCTATGGCCATCAAAGCAGATACTACGGCTATTGATATAAGGAAATAACGTGCCACCTCAGAACGGAATAGGTTATTTCTATTGCCAATGATGGTAGAGAATATAAGTCCAAAGTGAAGTCCCGACACCACCATAAAGAACATTATAATCAGCTCTATGGATAGCGAATCGAAGTATGCAATACTCATATTGCGGGTGCTAAAACCTCCCGTTGCTATTGTTGCAAATGAGTGGGTCACAGCATCGAACCAGTCCATGCCAGCAATCTTCAATAGTATTGATTGTAGGATGTTAAGACCAAGATAAACAAAAACTAGTATGCGTACAATCTTAGATGTGCGGTAGCGATATTGGTCCTTGGCCAGCGACGAGAACTCGACATTAGTAAGGTTGCTATGTGATTTATCGGTGGTCGAGGGGGCTATCACAAGCGCGAAGACCACAATGCCCAATCCTCCGATAAAGTGTGTCGAGGCACGCCAGAAGAGCAATCCCTTGGGCAGAGCCTCTATGTTGTTGAGTATGGTCGAACCTGTGGTGGTAAAGCCCGAGACACTCTCGAACCATGCCCCCAGCACATTAAATTCTCCTCCATAGAGCAGATAGGGGAACGTACCTGCAAGGCACAGCACGAGCCATGCACCCACGATTATAAGGTAACTCTCTTTGGTGGATATTGTTGCTGCCTTGGGCACAAAAATCTGAGGGAAACCTCCCAGCATAAGAACCAACAGGAAGGACACAAACAGAGGAATGAAGCCATCATCCACGCCATTAAAATATGATATCAGGGCAGAGATAAGCAAAAAGACCGAGTTAAGAATAAGTATCAGTCCTATATATTTAATTACTATTTGTGGCCTCATAAATTTATTGTTTCTTGCAAGGCATCGACTCTATTACACTACAAGGTAGCTGTATAGGGCGCGGCGTCTGCAATTAATTAATTACAAAAGTACAAAAATATGGCGAACATCAATACTTTTATTATAAGTAAGATATATGGAGCCTCGACCATCACGGCCTTAGGGGGCTGTTACATATTCAGCCAACGTCGAAAAGCCACCACCCTATCTGTGCTAACAACAATGTCCTCAGAGGTCTTAGGTGGGGGATTCAACGTTATCTTAACCCTATTGTGTGAGTGGCGATACATCTCATTGATGGCATCGAAGCTAATTATAAACTTGCGGTTAATCTGAAAGAATCTACTTGTCGATAATCGTGGAGCGATTGCCGTTATGGTGCTGTCTATAATATAGACTCCCCCATCTACTGCATAGAGGTAGAGGTATTTGCCATCGGCCATGAAGTATGCTACTTCCTCGG
The DNA here is from genome assembly GCA_044433305.1 of Rikenellaceae bacterium. Lineage (GTDB taxonomy): Bacteria > Bacteroidota > Bacteroidia > Bacteroidales > Rikenellaceae > JAWXTS01. The sequence goes on from JAWXTS010000024.1 coordinate 2,112, forward strand.
CCTTAATGGACTTTATGCGGCTGGCCACAGTAACCATAAAACGCTGTTGCAAGGGCTGTATAGGGGCCTCGGCTACGCTATCATTGCTTTGCAGCAGTTTCAGCTTGTCGATAGAATCAGAGAGCTCTTTATGGCTAAAGGGCTTAAGGATGTAGTCTATGCCTTGGTTCTTGAATGCTTGCAGAGAGTAGCTATCATAGGCCGTGATAAAGATGACAGGAGAAAGGACCTCTATCTTTTTAAAGATGTCAAAGCTCTTGCCGTCGCCCAGACTTATATCCATAAAAATCAAATCGTGGGGAGTCTGAGGTATTAGCTCCACGGCCTGAGCCACAGAGTGTGCAACACCAACCACAGATATATGTGGAGCTATGGCAGCCAAAGAGTTTTCTAACTCTTCTACCGCCAATTCTTCATCGTCAACAATAATTGCTCTCATAGTCTGCTCAAGGTTATTTCGGCGAATGTACAAAAAAAATCGGTCAACATAAAATGCTGACCGATTTTAGAGTTATTAAGACCTTATTTAGTTAAGATAAGGATTTACGTTCTTAGCAGAAATTGGGAACGGTAAGATGTAACGTGGATCGTCCTTAGCCAAGTCATACTCTTCCCAAGTGATTTGCTCCTCAAACAAGAACCAATCCATATTGTAAGAGGTATAAACTTTCTTGTGTATGGCTGGGCGCGTTGTACGTTTCAAGTCGTACCAACGGTGACCCTCAAGCAATAGCTCGCGAGCACGCTCCTCGGCAATTTCCTCTAGCAGGTCTACATCTGAGACAGCGTTCAAATCTGGCAATGAAGCAGCCTCAAAACGGTTAGCCTGAAGGGTTGTAAGGTAACCACGAGCAGCACTAAAGTCTGAACTATTGGCAGCAGCCTCAGCAGCGATAAGGTACATCTCTGAAAGGCGGAAAGTTACACGAGTCTTGAACTTACCTTGATAATAACCCGAAGCACTGCTATAAGTAGCGCGGTAGAAGTAGTTAGAGTAATCCATCATAAATGGCTCGTAAAGTTTACAGTATTTACCCTTGCGGATATCGCCTGTTACAAACAAGTCACCTATGGTAGATGAAATTAGAGTTTCGTCCATATCATAGATATTTGTGCCAAACACCTGCTCTAGGGCCATGATAGCCTCAGTAGAAGTATCGGCGAAAGGACGTGCAAACTCGTCTACATTCATATCATCAAGTTTCAGTGTCTCGCTCTCGCGTGCAATAACTGCTTTGGCCAACTCTAGAGCCTTAGCCCACTCGCCACGGTAGAGGCGTACACGAGCCTCGAAAGCATCCAAGGCTGCTCCAGAGAAGCGGTAGTTATAATCTTTCTCTTGGATATCTACCTCCATGTTTTCGCGTGCAAGCTCTATGTCAGAGATAATCTGATTATAAACCTGCTCAACGGTAGCACGTGGAAACTCTTGCTTGATGTCTATCTCGGTTGTAAGTGGCACAGACAAGTCTGTCGAAGCCGTTGAAGCGTCATACCATTTTGAGTACATGTTCATAAGCTCGAAGTAGCTGTATGCTCTAAGTGCCAAAGCCTCAGCAAGAATCTGAGAGCGACTCTCATTAGAGCCATCTGTATCTGCCTCTAGAATCTTATCGGCAACCTCGTTAACATAGAATATTACTTTGTAGTATCCTTCATAGTCGTACTCACGAGCAGCTGAGTTATCGGCACGCCACGTGATATTCATAATGGTTGAAGTAAACGACGAGTTTGACGGATCTAGGGCCTGAACCTCATCTGAAGGCCAGCTCAAGCGGCTTCGAGAATCAGGATACGTGTCATAGGCCTTGGTAAGCATTGCACGATAATCTGACACCGTGTGCGGAATAACCTGACCAATAGGATCTATCTCAAGGAAGTTACAAGCAGATAGAAGCACCGCACCAAATATGATTAATATTTTTTTCATAAGTTTAAATTTAGAATGTGAGGTTAAGACCTAATGAAATTGTACGTGCTAGAGGCTGAGCATATATATTGCCATAGCTCTCTGGGTCAAAGTAACCATCATAATTTGTCGATATAACAAATGGATTGCGAGCCTCGACACTTACACGAACCGCTGCAAGATGAAGTTTCTTGGCAACAGTCGATGGCAAGGTATAGCCAAAGCGGATAGAGTTGATACGTAGATAGCTCATATTCTTACTCCAGATATCAAGGTTGTTGTATATCAACGAGTTGTCTAGGGCCATAGCTGCATACTGAGCATCCGTTGGCTCCTCAGAGATATAATAACCTGAGAAATAAGGCATAAGTGCTGGATAGATACCCGATGTGTTATCCTCAGACCATATCTTAGTAGCCTCACGAGACAAGTTGAATCCTGGCTGCACATTCACTGGATTGTAGAACGGCGTAGCTGTCATAAGCTGGTTGATAACAAAGTTGGCCGAGATAGACAAATCGAAGTTCTTGTAGCTAAAGCTATTGACAATACCACCCGTAAACTCAGGAGTAGCATCACCAAGGTAAACCTGAAGATCGCGAATGTTGTCTGCCGACATATCAAGGCTAGCCTGACCGTCACCACCCCAAACTGGAGCCGTATAGCTACTACCAAAGAAGTCCTTCATAGAAACAATATCGCCATCCTTGTTGTACATCAATGGAGCACCTGAGTCATCAAGGCCTGCCATAGCAAAGCCGAAGACTGCCGTACTAGACATACCCTCACGTGATGGGCTGAATAGATCGTTCTCGGCACCTATCTCATTGATGATACTCTCGCTCTTAGAGATGTTGAAAGATGTTGACCAGCGGAAGTCCTTAGTTACGATGTTCACAGAGTTTATAGAAAGCTCTATACCCTGACCTGTCATCTTACCAAAGTTTGACGATGTGTAGCTAAAGCCATTCTCTAGAGGGATGTTGGCCGCGGTGATAAGATTGTCGCTCACACGTTTGTAAACGTCAACAACCATGTTAATGCGGTTGTCCAACACGCCAAAGTCTAGACCAAAGTTCCATGTGTTGGTAGTCTCCCAGCATAAGTATTGGTTAGGCAAGTAAGCCGTAATCATATCCTCGTTTACTCCACCGATGTTGGTATTACCCCAAACACCTGTTACGTAAGGAGAGGTGTTACGATCCACATTACCTTGAAGTCCATAAGAAACCCTTAGCTTAAGGTTTGACAACCAATCTGCATTGTCCAACCATCTCTCGCGGTCGATATTCCATGCACCAGACACAGCCCAAAGTGGAGTATAGCGGTATGCTCTATCTATACCAAATAGGTTGGTTCCGTCATAACGCATACTTCCAAAGAAAGTGAAGCGGTTGTCGTAAGTATATGACAAGGTCGCAAAATAAGATGCAAAGCGGTTCTCATAGAACGACTGCTGATAAGCTATATAGTTAGAAGTCTGAGCCTCGCTCTGACCCTCTGGAGTGTCATCAAAGATAACAGGTTTAGTTGTAAGGGTCTTAGGGTCGTAACCAAAGCCCTGAGTAGTAACCGCTTTATTAGTGTAAGCTCTAAGCTCGACACCTGTCATAAAGTCAACCTCGTGTTTTTCGGCTAGACGTAACGCATATTCTGCTTGCAATTTCCAGTTATATTGGAAGTTGTTGGTGTTAGAATTCTTGATAATACCTCCATCAGGCATAAATAGGATGTCGCTGTTATAGCTTGCATCATACATGAACTTACGGTTTACATATGACTGCTCGCCTGAGTAACGCTCCATCTCAGAGTTCTCGACCTGAAGACCTAGCTGAGTATATAGGCGAAGGCTCTTAACTGGTTTGTACTCCAAATCGAACAACGATTTTAGAGATTTATTCTTAAGCTCGTAGTTGGTATTCTCGCGCTCCTCAATAAAATTATAAGGAAGCACCACATCATTACCAACCTCGGCTGTCATATCTGGGTCATACACATAATTTCCATTCTCGTCATAAGCCTCAAGGTAAGGGTTTACGGTACGAGAATATCGTGATGGACTAGCAAAAGCGTTAGCATCAGTGATATAAGAACTATTATTTGTAGATGAACCAAACATACCTACACCAAACTTAAGATTCTCTAACAAGAAGAAGTCGGTCTTAAGGGTAAGGTTCAAACGGTCGAAACCTGTTCCTCTGGTTGTTCCCTGCTCATTATAATAACCCGTAGAGAAGTAGTATGCAGCTTTCTCGCTACCACCAGACACGCTAAGGCTGTACTGTTGGTTGATAGTTGGACGATAAATCTCGCTTGCCCAATCTGTGCCAGAAGTACGAAGAGCATCAATAGCCTGCTGACTTGCAGAAGAAATATCCTGACCATTAACAAGGTTTGTGCGGTCATTATTAGCATCCAGAATACGAGCCACAGCACCCATGCCTGAGAAGGCAGTAACACCGCCAAGCTTAGCAACTCCAAGCTCGAAGTCCACTTTCTCTGATGCGTTCATAAGGTTCAACTTATCGAAGTTTGGCGTCGAGGTAACGAAAGTTGCAACCGAAGCATTAACTCGTAGCGGCTGGTTCACACGACCACTCTTGCTGGTGATGATGATAACACCGTTTGCAGCGCGAGCACCATAGATAGCCGTTGCAGCAGCATCCTTAAGAACCGTAATGCTTTCAATGTCGTCTGGGTTCATACCCGCAATAGACATGGTGCGAAGGTCATCGATATTGTCTTTACTATCCCAATCTGAAGGAATCTCGTTACCCTCAAGTGGCATACCGTCAAGAACCCATAGTGGGTCGTCTGTACCGTTGATAGTAACCGAGCTACGAACGCGAGTCTTGGCAACAGCACCCGGAGCACCACTTGTTGGTGAGGTATAAACACCTGATATTTGGCCCTCTAGAAGTTGCTCAACAGACGAAACACCAATACGTGAAATCTCCTTCATGTCTATGGTCGAGATAGAAGAAGTAAGCTTACGCTTCTCTATCTTCTGGTATCCAGTAACAACAACATCATCCACTAGGGTGGCCTGTTCTGTTAGTCGAACGACAAAATTTGATTTGCCGCTAATATCAACCTGAACGGCCTCATAGCCCAACATGCTAACCGTAACAAACTTTACGCTGGTTGGCAGGGTGAATGTGAAGTAGCCCTCAGCACCAGCCGAGGTGCCCTGAGGATTGTAATCCTTAGCCGAAGTCTCGCTAGAGGCGATAAATATTGTTGCTCCAACAATAGGCTCTCCACTCTGTCGGTCTAGGATTGTTCCTTTGATTTGTCTGGTATTCTGCGCTACAAGCAACAGTGGACACATCAAAAGCATCAAAAAGAAAAATTTTCTCATACTCTTTTATTTATAATTTAGTATAAACTGGGTGCAAGCCTCAATATTAACCCAAAACAAAGAGGCTCACACTCAGCGGTAAAAATGTATTGATTGCAGAAAAAATCTGCGAAGTGTGTGGCATGCTCATTAACCAACCACAAATACATTATCTGTTTAATGTCTGATCTAGGCGTTGAACCAAATCACGATAGTGATTGGCCGTGGCCTGATCTGAAACATTAGAGCGTTTTTGTGCAATCTTTCTAATCTCGCGCATTGCCGCTCTTTTGGCCGAAGACATGTCTGTTACACGCTTCATGAAATAGTAATGACGGTTTGTGTACAAACTAGCATCATCCATAGCCTGCTGGTGCATCTGGTGCTCTTGCATCATCTTCTCCAGATTTACCTCTGGAGTAGAGTGCATCAAGGTGCAACCCTCGTGATTGTGATCATGAGCCTTTATAGCACTTGGCAGCACATTAGTCTTGGCCATTATAATATTAGTGTTGACAATAAGTGCATCAACGTAACTCTTCTGACTCATGCGCTCCTGAACCGAAAGGGCCTTACGTCCCTTGCTCGCAAAAACAGCATCAGTAATCTGAGACATCATAGTCTCGGGTGTATATGTGTTCTTGCGCCCCAATAGAGCCTCTGTCTCATACATGCGAGCGAGCCTATCATCTCCAAGCAAAGAGTAGTATGCCGAATACTGCAACTCCCTAAGCAGGTTTAGCGGCGAGTACTCTATCATGCCAATAGGTGACATTCTTTGTGCATAGGCCGTACTCCATGCCTTGTCATCAAACAGCCAGCTAGGATAATCGAATACATTATCGATAAGGTACTCAACACTTTGTTGCTGGCGTGCTGCATCAACTGGCACATAACGCTCAATATCATGTCCACTGACAACATTGTTTATATGGTAACCACCCACGTTCATTGCCACATGATCGGCATACATCTTCCACTGGAAGGCTATGGCTAGCAAGAAGTTGCCTGCGGTATATTGCAATTCACCCTCTTGGAAAGTCCAGTCTTTGATGTGAGGCATCATGCGTTGCAGGTTCTTTACTCCATACTCGCTTGCACGAACAGGGTCGTCACCCAAGTCCTCAATCTGAGAGCGCGGATCTATGCCCTCGCGTGATTGCTCACCATACCAGCACTCTATGTCGTTCTCTCTATCGCGCAACATCTTGTTCTGAAGAGGTAGCTCCTGCCATGGCGTTGTGGTGTCATACCAGCGGTAGCCCCACTCTATGGCATGCTTATCATATTTACCTATCTGTGGAGTTAGGTCTTCTATTCCATCCTCGGGCTGTGCCACGTAGTTAAAGCGTGCATAGTCCATAATTGAGCTTGCCGTGCCGTGCGATGCAGTATAGGTCTTTGATCGCAGCGAATCAACTGGCACAGAGTATGATGCTCCCATGTTGTGCATAAGTCCGAGGCTGTGTCCCAGCTCATGAGACGACACAAAGCGTATTGCATTTCCCATCATCTCAGTAGGCAGGGTGTTGCCTCGTGCATCTTCGCTCACAGCACCAAGCTGAACACGTATCCACGCCTGAAGCACACTCATAACATTATGCCACCATATAATATCGGCTTCGATAATCTCACCGCTTCGAGGGTCAACCACAGACGGGCCCATGGCGTTAGCCTCTTCCGATGCAGCATAAGTAATCACCGAGTAGCGAATATCGTCTATATCAAAATCTTTGTCACGCGTGGTGTCAACCTCAACAGCATAAATAGCATTCTTGAAACCAGCTTGCTCAAAGGCAGCTTGCCATTCCTCAACACCCTTAATTATATAAGGCACCCACACTGGCGGTGTTGCAGGGTCTATATGGAAGACAATAGGTTTTGCTGGCTCGACCAACTCACCACGAAGGTAACGCTCCGTGTCTTCTGGTTTAGGCTCTAGTTTCCAACGATTTATAAGCTCACGCTCCTCAACTTTTTGTTGATTATCGTTGTAGTATAGGTGTCCTGTGGTAAAGATACCTACTCTATTGTCGCCAAAGCGAGGCTTCATAGGAACCTTATCCAACAAAACAATATTTGATGTAACATCTATTGTTAGTGGCACCGAACCGCCCTGCTCGCTATGTGTAGTCGAGAAAGTCGAGTTAACCACAATATTTTTAGGGAAACTCTTAATGTGGTTTATCTTTGAGAGGTCCTTTGTTACCGAACCACCAACTCCCATATCACTAAAAACAGCATTGAAGCTCTTGTTGCTACCATCAAAAACCTTGTTGACCTTGATTAGCACAGACGACGAGTCTGGCGAAAAGGCCTCTATATCAAAGTACTCTATGATGGTTTCGCGGTAGTTGTCTTTCACCGAACGTGTTATAGCATCGTTCTCGGGCGAGCTTACACGACCATCAAAAGAGACAACCATAACTTTCTTATGTACCGTATCGGCATAGAAGCGTATACATTTCTCGCCCGTACCCATGCCTTTATTTACACCTGCACCGTTAAGTGCGAAGTTTACTCCCGATATTTTGTTTACGATAAGCATATCGCGACCCATCAACGAGTCTGCAATCTCAAAGTAGTAGTCATTCTTAACCTTATGAACATCGAACACACCACGAGCAGTGGTTGCCTTTTCTATCAAGTCTTTATAAGTTTCTTTACTATCTAGCGTATCCTTATCGTCTGTGTGGTCCGCGTCTTTGGCATGCTCTTTGTTTGGTTTGTCTTTTGGTTGAGCATTACCTTGTTTAGGAATGGCTGTAAATACAAAGCTTGCAACAACCATTACAATAATGGCACTGATAACTTTGCTTTTAACATCTTTCGTCATAGCTATACATTTTGTGTGAATTATGCAACGATAGCCGTTTTTTTAACATTTTCAAACTTTAAAGGAGTGAATCCCCTTATCTAGGGAGTGATTCTGAGTGCCTAGAAGGGCGCGAATCATTTCAATCTAAATTGTGGCGTTATCTACAAGTGGTAAGATACAACAGAATTTGGTGTCATCCTCCCTAATCTCTATCTGCGTATGGGTATATTGTTGATAGATGGACTTTATTCTTTCTAGTCCCATGCCTAGAGATTCTGTCTCTATTTTGCCAGTGCTCATGATATTGTTCTCGACAACTAGCTTATCGTCAAGGGTATATATTTTTATCAGCAGTGGGTGCTCGCGCGTGATATTATTATGCTTGATTGCGTTCTCGACAAGCAGCTGAACACTCATCGAAGGCACACTAAAGTTATCATATTTGCCCTCGACCTCACAAACCAATTCTACCTTTTCGCCAAAGCGTATCTTTTGTAGAAAATAATATTCATTCATAAACTGCAATTCCTTAGCCAGCGGACTCATCGGCTTCTTATCCTTTTCGAGTACATTGCGATAGACCTTTGAGAGGGACAGAACAAATTTTCGAGACTGCTCCTTGTCGCGACCAATAAGCGTGTAGAGCGAGTTGAAGCAGTTGAACAAGAAATGCTGGTCCATGGTATTTACCACCATCTCTAGTTGCAGCGAGGCAGCCTGCTGCTCGGCCTTGCTACGTAGGCGGAACTCGCGCAGCAACAAAATTCTGAACACCACAAGCAGCAACACAAACAATATTAGTGCTACAATAATAATCACCAACGAGTATTTAGAGAACATCTCCAACTCGTCACTAACCACGATATAAGGCACACTAATCATGACAACGACCTTACCACCAAATAAATCATGTGCAAAGTACTGCCTAAACACTGGTATCGACAGGTGCTGAGAATCGAGCTTGCGCGTGGGTGCCTCCTCCGTACTTAGAGCTTTCATTATAAAAGGAGCCTCGCTCGTGCTGCCCATATGAGAGGTCAGCTTAAGAGAATCGGGATGTAAGAATATCTGCTGGTCGCTATTGGCAATTACGGCATAACCATTGACCATGACCGACTGAGCAGCCATATAATTATACAAGCTATCTAAGGCAATATCGAAGCCCACGGTGAGGGTTGTTGAAAGGATGGGCGATTCGACATCCAGCACAAAACTCTGATATATAACGGAGTCTCGCTCGTGCATACCCTCGCAGTAGAGTTCTGCTCGTGAGTCGGCTGCACCCACAATCTCATTATTCTCACTCCTGTGAAAACAGATTTGCTCACCGCCGCTTGCCACCCAAAAGGCTGTAAGCTTGCTGTCCAAGCTAAGAACCGTACGGGCAAGGGTGCTACACGCAGCAACATCTATTCTATCTATCGAGTAGAGGTGACTGCTCACCACATCTTGCAACTGGTTTGTCTTATCCAGCTCTAGAGAAATATCACTGTATCTATTCTTAGCAGATTCGAGCATAATGCGCTGACTCATGCCGTCCACGATTCTCACCAACGCCCCGCCTATGAGCAGCACGCAAATGCCGAAAATCACGAACCACACAAGGCCCACTATTCCTATATGTCTAAATCTGCTTACCATACCTTATATATTACATTTCTGAAATGCTACGCGCTCAGTACCATTATAAACTCTGATGGTACCACATTCATGGTAACCCAAAGCCCTAAGTAGCTCCTGCATATTTCGATTATCCTCGTGGGTATCTATGCGCAAGTTAGCATGCTGAGCATAGCACCACTCTAAGCAAGTCTTGCCAACTCCACTAACAAGTCCACTGCTGGCCAAACGATGAACAACACCATAGCTAGCATCATTAGTCCAATGCCCATCAATCTGATTATAGCTGGGCTCCTCGCCCACATAAAAGCAAAACTGACACAGAATACGTCCACCCTCATCCTTCAGCACATAGAGCCTCCCAAGTTCAATATCCTTTTCGATGGTCCCTATGTCAGGGTAGCCATTAACCCACTGAGAGGCATTGCCGCGGCTATTCATTAGCTCAACCGCCCCAGCATAAATATCCATGATAATATTTAAATCCTCTCTACTTGCAAGCTCTATACCCATAATAATATATCAAAAAAACTCTATGCAAGGTAAACCAAATTATCACAAAAGACAAATATACATCAACAAAGCCACGAGAAAAATCATAAAAATTCTAACAGAAATATTTGAAACTCAATAAATTTATACTAATTTTGATTTCATTAAAGATTATAAAACCAACAATATAGCTCTTATAACTATACTGTTAAAATGATTAAATTATGAAAAAGAAATTACTTGCAGAAGCAATAGGCACCATGGTGCTTGTGCTTATGGGCTGCGGAGCAGCTGTTTTTAACGGTGGTGCAACAAGCGTTGCTGCTGTGCTAACAATCGCATTTGCATTCGGCCTTTCAGTTGTTGCAATGGCTTACACTATCGGTGGCATCTCTGGTTGCCACATCAACCCTGCTATCACACTAGGCGTGTGGATGTCTGGCCGCATGAAAGCAGCCGAGGCAGTGGCTTACATGATTGCTCAAGTTGTTGGAGCCTTCGTAGGTTCTATTATTATCTACATCCTTGCCTCTGAACTAGGCATCTCAGGAACTGGTGCAAACGGTTATGGCAATGGCATGATGCTAGCAGCACTAGTTGCAGAAATCGTGTTTACATTTATCTTTGTGCTTGTAGTGCTTGGCACAACAGCATCAGAGAACTCAGCACCTAAGTTCGCTGGACTTATAATCGGCCTTACTCTTGTGTTGGTACACATCGTTTGTATTCCTATCACAGGTACATCTGTTAACCCAGCACGAAGCATCGCTCCAGCAGTGTTTGCAGGCGCAGAGGCTATCTCTCAACTTTGGCTATTTATCGTAGCTCCATTTATCGGTGCAGCTCTTGCAGCCGTAACTTGGAAACAGCTAGAGAAATAATAAAAGGATAACTAATAAGCACTCATCTGCTGCCTTACTAAATAATAAGGGCCTGACTTAGTAATTAAGTCAGGCCCTTATTTATTCTATATATAAGCAGCGACTACTGCATAGCCTTGATAGGAGCAAGACATCTTTCGATTTCCTCATCTGTAAGCTCAAAGTTGCTCAAGTCTCCGTTAAGGTAAGCCTCATAAGAAGGCATATCGATAAGTCCATGACCACTAAGGTTGAACAATATAACTTTCTCTTCGCCAGTCTCTATGCAAGCCTTAGCCTCGTCAACAACGGCAGCAATGGCATGACATGACTCTGGAGCAGGAACGATACCTTCGGTCTTAGCAAACAGACATCCAGCCTCAAAAGAATCTAGCTGCTTGATATCCACAGCCTCCATAAGTTTGTCTTTCATAAGCTGAGAAACCAAGACTCCCGCACCATGATAGCGCAAACCGCCAGCGTGAATGTTTGATGGAGTGAAGTTGTGACCCAAAGTGTACATAGGGATTAGTGGTGTGTAACCAGCCTCGTCACCAAAGTCATAGTAGAACTGACCACGAGTAAGCTTAGGGCAGCTCGCTGGCTCGGCAGCTACAAAGCGAGTTTTCTTGCCTTCTTTGATATTGTGACGCATGAATGGGAATGCTATACCACTGAAGTTTGAACCGCCACCAAAGCAACCGATAACAACATCAGGATACTCGCCTGCCATCTCCATTTGCTTCTCAGCCTCAAGACCGATAATAGTCTGGTGTAGAGAAACGTGGTTAAGCACAGAGCCTAGGGTATATTTACATCCTTCGGTTGTCATGGCTAGCTCGACAGCCTCAGAGATAGCTGTACCCAACGAACCTGGGTGGTTAGGAGTAGCAGTGATAATATCTTTTCCAGCGCGTGTAGACATAGATGGAGATGGAGACACCTCAGCACCAAAAACACGCATAACACCCTTACGATAAGGTTTTTGCTCATAAGTAACCTTAACTTGGTATACTGCTGAGTTAAGACCAAACTTGCTGGCTGCATAGCTAAGGGCCGCACCCCATTGTCCTGCACCAGTTTCTGTTGTTATGTTGTTAAGTCCGTCCTGTTTGCAATAGTAAACCTGAGCTAGGGCAGAGTTGATTTTATGGCTTCCGATAGGGCTAACACTCTCATTCTTAAAATAAATATGAGCGGGTGTACCAAGTGCTTTCTCTAGTTCATAAGCACGAACAAGAGGCGTTGAACGATAGAATTTATACATATCGCGAACCTCCTCTGGAATCTCTATCCAGGTATCGGTATCATTCAACTCTTGACGGCAAAGCTCCTCGGCAAACAAAGGGAACAGGTCCTCAGCAATCAAAGGTTTTTTAGTCTTAGGATCCAACAACGGCATAGGCTTGTTCGGCATATCTGGTTGGATATTATACCAGTAGCGTGGAATCTCGTCGTCTGAAAGTAGAAACTTTTTAATTTTTTTCTCGCTCATCTTTATTTTAATTATTAGGTTATTGGTTAGATTAAGGTCAGTCGAATCTATCTTCTATAATCGTTATCGCTAGTTTTGTAATTGTTATTCTTACTATTGTTCTTGACTTCTTTCTTAGCCTGCTTCTCAGCCTTGCGAACCTCTTTCTTCTCGATTCGATAATCTTTCTTACTACTATATGTAGTCAAACTTATTGGCGCACAACTTGTCAGAAACACAATCATAGCGGCCATAACAATCTTCAAAAGTCTCATATTGATTATATTTTAAAATTTAAGTATACAAATATACATTTTATTTTTATCTTTCTCGCCTCTGGGCCAATTTTTAAACCCTAACTACTAGAAAATCACTAGCTTTACCTCAAACTTTATGCTCGCCTGAGTAATATTCTTTTAAATAAAAATAGAGTAAGCATAACAACCTCAACAAAAGTCACTACCTTTATCACCTGAAATTTTGTGTATTAGGCTAGCCTCTATTAGCAGCTTAAAACCAAAATCAGATATGTCGACAATATAAACTTTAACAACAATGAAAAGATTAATGATGGCTCTATCTACACTAGCACTTGTTAGCTGTGGTGGATCGACTAAAACAACAGACAATGTTCCTGCCATAGATTTAGCAAACTTGGACACCACTCATTGTCCATGTAATGACTTCTACCAGTATGCCACTGGAGGATGGCAAAAAAGAACACCTCTAAAAGACGAATACTCTCGCTATGGAGCATTTGATGTGCTACGCGAAAATAACGAGATACGTATAAACGAACTTTTCTCGGAGCTTACATCTCAAAAAAACGCAGCGGGCAGCGTGGGTCAGAAGATTGCAGATCTATATACTATGGGGCTAGACAGCATCGCCCTAAACAAGCAGGGAGCCGAAGCCGTAATGCCAGATTTGAAAGCTATCGAAACCATCGAGGGCAAAACAGCGACTAGTGCAATGATAGCTGAGTTGCACCGCGAAATCGCTAATCCTTTCTTTGGGGCTTACATATCGACAGACCTTAAGAACTCGAACGAGAATATAATGTATATCTCTCAGGCTGGTTTATCTATGGGCACCAAGGACTACTATGTAGATTCAAAATATAGCGAGCTACGCGAGAAATATCAGGCTTACATTGCCGAGTTATTTACTCTTGCAGGCTACTCTGAGCAAGAGAGCAAGCGCATCTCAGAGTCTGTTATGGCTGTCGAGATGGCTATTGCCGAGGCGTCAAGCTCGAATGTAGAGCTTCGCGACATCTATGCCAACTACAACATGATGGATATCTCTGAGTTCAAGGCTAAGTACGATGCCATAGACTGGGATCTTTATGCTAAGACCATAGGTTTCTCGCTACCAGAGCAAATCAACATCGGACAACCTAAGCAGATGGCCAAGGTCAACTCACTGCTAAAAACTCTAGAACCTAGAGTAATCAAAGACTACCTAGCCTTCAACACACTAAACAGCGCGGCGTCTTACCTGAATGATGATATTTACACTGCCTCATTCAACTTCTATGGCAAGGAGATGTCAGGAAGTCAGGCTCCACAGCCACGTTGGAAACGCTCACTTGCCATCCCTAATAGTTCTCTGGGCGAGGCTGTTGGCGAGATGTACGTTGCCAAATACTTCCCTGCTGAGTACAAAGATAAGATGATGTCTCTTGTGGGTAACCTACAAAAAGCCCTGTCAAAACATATTGACAATCTTGACTGGATGAGCGAGACAACCAAGGCCAAAGCACAAGAGAAGCTATCTACGATATACATCAAGATTGGCTATCCAGACAAGTGGAAAGACTATTCTACGCTTACAATAGACCCAAGCATATCATACTGGGAAAACATCAAGGCCATAGGCAAGTGGAGCACCCTTGACAACTTCGCAAAATTGGGTCAGCCCGTAGACCGCGACGAATGGGCTATGTCGCCACAAACCGTTAACGCCTACTACAACCCAACAACAAACGAGATTTGCTTCCCAGCGGCTATCCTTCAACCTCCGTTCTTCAACATGGACGCTGATGATGCAGTCAACTATGGTGCTATCGGCGTTGTTATTGGACACGAGATGACACACGGTTTTGACGACCAAGGACGTCAGTTTGACAAGGACGGAAACCTTAGCGACTGGTGGACCGCAGAGGATGCCGAAAAATTCAACGCAAAGGCTCAAGAGCTTGTGGCACAGTTCGACGCAATCGAGGTTCTGCCTAACGTATTTGCAAATGGTGCATTCACTCTTGGAGAGAACATTGCCGACCAAGGAGGCTTGCGCGTGGCATACACCGCTATGAAAGATGCTCAGGCAGGACAAGAGCCAGAGGAGATTGACGGTTTCAACGCCGACCAACGCTTCTACATAGGTTATGCCTCTGTATGGGCACAGAATATCCGCGACAAGGAAATCGAGCGACGCACCAACACAGACCCTCACTCAATAGGCAAATGGCGCGTGAATCAGACTCTAAAGAATATCGCTACATTCTACTCTGCATTCGATATTACCTCAGGTGATATGTTCCTTGCACCAGAGCAGCGAGTAGTTATTTGGTAGACACCATAACACAACAACAAACGAGGGGATGTCCAGTAAAATGGACATCCCCTTCATTTTTTAATGCGGATGGCTAGGATGGTTAATAAGTATTTAGCTGCAACGCTCTGATTTTTAGTTCTCCGCAGCATACCTCGAGTATGTGAGGACAGAACTCGAAATCTAGTAAGGCAGCAGATGAGTGCTTATTAGTCATCCTCGTTTTCTTATATGCTTTACTTACTTGTACTTCTCTAGAATAGCAGTGACTTCTTTCTGACGTTTCTTAGGATAACTGCGCATCATATCGTTTACTGTATAACCGTTGACAGAGACGTTTTGGTCGGCACCATGTTTGAGCAGACCCTCCATAAGCTCATAGTTCTCAGCCGTAACCGCCGAAAATAGAACGGGCATACCTGCCGCTGGATGAACCGTATTAATATCAACACCCTGATCAAGCATCACCTCGATACATGCTGTTGTCTTGCACGAGGCAAACACAAGAGCACCCTTATCCTCATAACGTGCATAAGGCACCTTGCACTGCTCTATCATATAGCGCATCAACTCGTGGTTGCCCGTTTGAGCCGCAGCAAGCAGAGGCGACATATACATATACTGCTGTGCAGCTTTATAGGCGGCGTAGTTCTCGGCAGATGTGTTCTGCTTGATAAGCGCATCATTGGCATCAAGCGGGGTAAAGTAGATGTCGGCTTTAGCTCCTCGCTCAATAAGACTAATAATCATATCATTGTGGTAGGCGTGGTTGTCGTTAGCCTCACCAACCAATCTATACAGAAGGCTTACCGTTGGCAGTAGTGACGCTTTCTCTGAAGCAGTGGCATCATAAGAGAACATACGGTTAACCTGCTTTGTGGCATCGGCAAGACGTTGTACCATCTCTTTAATTTGTGGAGTTTCGTCCAAGTACATAGCCATAACCAGCGTTGTGGTATTACCGCGGTAAGTACCATCAAGGTAGACCTCTTTGCACAAGTAGTCGGACTCAACACCTCTGTCAAGCAGCTTATTTGCAGTTTCAAAATCGCCATACTTAACCGCTGTATACAAGGCATTATGATTGCTCTTGCTACCGCCTGCACCAACGTATATTACATAGTAAGTGGCGTGCACATCGACACTAGGGAGTGAAAGCAGATAGTCGATACACTGGCGGCTACCCTTCTCGATAGCAAGCCCCAAAGGACTTATCAACGAGCCACCTGGCATGGTGTTGGGGTCAAGTTCACCCGATTCAATCGCCGCTTTTAGTATATCTACTTTGTCGTGAGAGATATCTAGGCCTAGCTGCCCATTTTGCTGATCATCTGCAAAGGTCGGCGTAAAACCCATCAACAGCACAGATACCAACATTAATTTTTTAACAATATTCATAATTCCCATTTTTATATTCACTGTCCAAAGATAAATATTTTCCTTTACTTTCCAATAAAGGTACTTCTTTGGCCATGGGCTATTATGAATTATTTAATACATGCTGGCTGATTTACTCGCTGAGGGCGTCTCTTCTGTCATGGCAGCCCAAAGGCCCCAAAGGCACTACTCTTTGAGCTGTCTCAAGAAGCGTCTCAGGTCAGCATCAATGCTATGCTCGTGCTCTATGATATTATAGTTCTCCCAGAAGTTCTCATCATAGAAGCTCTGGGCACTCTCATAAGTGAAATCGCCAGAGCGCACACTCGACGAATACGGAATCTTCTTAGGCTCAGAATCATGGTCTGTAACCACCATCTCAGAGACTATGGTATAGTTGTTCCTGAAGAGCCTCCTGCGGAATTGACATCTGAAATTAAGCTCTGTACTACAATAATTAAAATGCCACCTGTCATTAAGGAAACGATATTCAGCAGTGTATTTTGCCTCCAGCATATCGACCTTGGTACCCGTTGGTTTCTTTTTAACCAGGGTCGAAGCCGCATCGTTATATCCTTTAATATCAAGGCTAAATTCTACACGTGCAATAGCCATTGTAAGCGAATCGACATACAGCGCGCCTTTGTAATACATCATGTTTGGAGATGCCCCCTTAGGGCTGAAGCTAACCACACGCATTTTGCGACCATCAATGGTTGTTGACTGGTCGAACCAAAAGTTATACTCCTTGCTTGGATTGTCTGTAAATATTATCTGATCCTCTTGGGCAACATCCAACAGTAGAGCCGACACTATACCTCCCTGAAACTTAACGAACAGAGTATCGGTAAATCTGTTATCCCTAAAGCTGCGACCTTTGTATATGGCTGCGCGGTCACCAGAGATAGACTGTATTCCCGACTTCTCGATTTCGACAACTGCCTCAGTAAGCGTGGCAAAAGACTGTCTCTTCTTTATGGCCTCGCGATAGAAAGCCGTTTGATAGTTTTTATCTTGGGGATAGTTGTTATATTTGAGCCTTAGCACCTCCTCGATATAGGAAGTTGCATTCTTCAAATCTACATTTATGGCACCAATATACAGTTCTTCTTGTTCAAGCTTGATAACGGCACCGCCTTGTTTTGCCTCTAGCTCACTGACCGAGACCGCCACCGAGACATATCCCACATACGAGAATTTGATAGGGCTGTCACTTCTATCAGACGGCAGCTTGAGCACAAACTCGCCATCGCCATTTGTAACCGTAGCAACGGGGCTACCTACGGCATGAACATTAACCTTTGACATGGCTCTATTTCTGCTATCAACGACCTTTCCCGATACGGTTATAATATCTTGGGCATGTGCCGCCAAACAGAGCAGGCATGTAAGCAACGAAAGAAGTAAATATTTTTTCATAGTTTTTAGGTTTAGGTTGGTTGTATAACTACTTAAATTATATGTACTTCTACAAATATATATAAAATTTTAGAAATTAATTATTTTTTGTGTCACTATATTATCTTTAGCGTTAATACAAATAGGTATATATTAGATTTCAGTCGGATAATAGACCCACTCATCAATAGTAACACCAACTGTCATATCTGTTATAAGCACAAGGTCTCCCACCTTTGGTGCTCCCTCAACTCTGATTTTTGTATTATTACCATCAACATCATAGTAATATTCTGACAGATATATGCCTCCTGTTTGATTCAGCCGCAAAGTATAGTCATACTCCGTTCCCGCCTGCCAATCTAGTTGCTCAACCGAAAGTTTAAATCCAGCCTTAACGTATAAAGGACCCGTATATTTACCTCCATCTTTCTTGTAGACAGAATAAAAATAACTGTTCTCCGCCCACTCTGTTTCATTGGCCGAGGTCTCCCTAAAGGCATATCCTACAAGATCCTCAGTGGCACTGTTCGTGCGGTATCGAATAGATATGTATGCTCCATTTGGCACCAGCTCACCATCCTCATCCACTGTTATAGAACCATCCCAAACTGGAGTTTGATCATCCTCTGTTCCTCCACTCTGAGGTATCAACATAAGCTCATGCCCATCAATCCTTATCGGGTCAACTTGATTCTCTACACCATATTTTGCAAAAGGCCCAGCCGAACCAACATAATCATCAAAGCAATCTAAGTTAGTATTTGACAGATTATACCACTGCGAATTCATATAATCATATGTCCCCTGATTGATAACATTCTCTATTCCCAGTTGTCTGATTACAGTGAGTATCCCCGCATCTTGTATTACGCTAAAACTAACCTTGGACATGATATGAGTAAAGTTGAGCGATAGCACCCCCGTTGATGGTTTTACAACAATATCACCTGATCTAGATGCCAAATAATCTGTCTGGTCAAGGATGCTGGACTCAACAACAATATCACCAATAATAGACAATGTAGCAATACTTGACACAGTAAAACCTGTGGCCGAGCTCGGGTAAAAAGCATAAAAATTCATTTGATTAAATGGCTCGGGCCAAGATGGCGTTTGGGATGTCTCCCAGCCCCACTGCTCTGTTTGAGCATCATAGATATATCTGCTTCCGTCAATATGGTCATACCAAGAAGAGGCATTAGCCTCTAGTCCATATACAACAAAACCATTTTTGTCGGCTTTCATAGTATCAACGTCACTGCTGGTTGCCTTTGTTGTTTGTGTCTCAAAATTTATGCTACTTGAATCATACTCGCCTACCGAAGAACTAGTTGAAGCATTGTCATCCACTTTAGAACAACCCACCACTACAACTAGAAACAAAATTGCTAAAAAGACCTTCCTTATCATAATCGTTATCTTTGAATCATCCCTATGGCAACGACATATTTTATGCCATCTTATTTTGAGATATTTACGCAAAAGACTATATTTGCATATAACAACACACAAAACCATAAATACGAAACAGACATACCGTTAACATAACATATTAAATTAAAAGCTTTTAGCTGTTTATTCTCACTTACAAATCGGCAAAATTTAACAGAAAGAATAGACTGGCGGAGTCTTTGCTACTTACTTGTGGCATGGACTCTCGCTAGTTCTTTCTGTGAGGTCTCTTTGCCGAACCTGTAAGTGGGAACTTGTCGAGATCTATGCCACTTTTGCATTTGTGAGTTTTGGATTCGGCAATCTAAAACCCAAAATATCCATGACAAAAGAAAATACCGTAGCCGTAATCTTCGAGGAAGGAGTATTGTCAAAAAAATCTCTCGAACAAATAATAAAACTCCAGAACAGACTCCAAAGAGCCATCGAGGATATGTTAGAAGATGGATTTGTGAACTTCATTTTACCTATAATCGGGACTTATATGCTATTTCCAACGGGGTTCATTGACGCAATGCTCGAAATAAAAAAACACAACAAACAGATACAACTAATCATTATGCTCCCCTACGAAATAGACAAAAGATATTATCTATCCCCTTGAGAGAACTATTACTATTATGCAAATGATGCAGATCATGTAATCTACAACCAGAAAGAATATATTGACGACAGAAGGACAAATCACGTGAAGCACCTGCTCAGATTATCTTCAGCCATAATTACCTACTACGAAAACTATTGCCCAGAACTAAAACACATCACGCACCACGCACAGCAAAAACGACTACCCTTTATAAATATCAATATCTAGCCCACAGTTTGCAAGCTATAATTAATACTAATGATTGGGATATTATAGAGTTAGAGTGCAACCAACATATGTTGTGTCGTCCTGAAAAAAGTTTACAGGTTTGATACAAAAATATATAAAGTTTATAAATCAGCAATAGGGTTGCAACCCTATTGCTGATTTTGCTTTTTTACGATATGTTGGTTTCTCTAG
>JAWXTS010000025.1:0-21132 GCA_044433305.1 Rikenellaceae bacterium
GCGGTCGCAGACCGACGGAGTTTAACACACACCATATCGTCTACTAAAACAGAGATACCAACCCTCGAAACACCATAAATACACACCAAGCCTACCTTACACCATCACGCCACCCATATCCCCCACGGCTTGCGTGCGGCTTGCGTGGCACACAGGCACACAGGGTGTGCGACAGATAGTAATCCTTACGACATACTTCCTTGCAACACAGCACCCAGAAACAATATCTATCCCATAGCGCGTGCGACAGATAGTAAATCATCAATACAAACACCTAACATAAATTAGATTTCCAAGACTAACTCTATCCCCCCACGGCTTGCGTGCGTGAAAAAAAGCGGTCGAAAGAATAAATCTTTCGACCGCCACATTATATAAAGCAAATACTTTATTACTCTTTAATCTGCTCGATTTTACCAGCCAACAAGAAGATGCTGATCAAAGCGATTGGGAACAAAGATCCTCCGAAGATGAAGAATGGAGTCCAACCTGCTTGTGTGATAACAGGAACTATCATCATAGAACAGATAGTACCAAGAACAGCTGTTGCACCACCAAGACCTGCAAGAGAACCTACTGTTTTACCAGTGTGAAGGTCAGAAGCAAGAGTCTGGATGTTTGTCATTGCAAATTGGAAACCTGCAAGAATCAAAGCCATCATAAGAACTGCAACCATTGGAGTTTTTGCGATTGTAGCAGCACCAATAATACCTGGCATTGCGATACAAGCACCAACAAGCATAGAACATTTACGAGTGAAGTTAACTGTTCTGCCATTACCAAGAAGGCGTCCAGAGAACATACCACCACCGAAAGCACCTATTGCAGCACCTACGTAAGGTACCCATGCTGACAATGCAACCTCTTTGATATCTAGTTTAAACACCTCGATAAGGTACAATGGAATGAAGGTAACGAAACACCACCATACTGGGTCAAGGAAGAAACGACCAACTAGCAAAGACCAGTTTTTGCGGTTGCCTAGAAGCTGACCCCAAGTTTTAGCTTTGTCGTTAGTGATTTTAGCCTCTGGCTGACCACTCAAGATATACTCTTTCTCCTCGTCTGTAATCCAAGGGTGTTCTTTAGGACCTTTTTTGTTGACAATCAACCAAGGAATAACCCAAAGGATACCCATAGCACCAACTACTACGAATGTCATTCTCCAACCCAAAGCGATGTAAAGGAAAGAGATAACGATAGGAGCCAATACCGAACCTACTGATGTAGCAGCATTGAAGATACCTTGTGCAATAGCGCGCTCTTTTGTTGGGAACCACTCAGCGTTTGATTTAACGGTTCCAGGCCAAGGACCTGCCTCACCCAAACCAAGACCAAAGCGGAACGCTGTCAATGATTTAACACCTGAAGCCAAGAATGTCAAGGCATCAGAAGCACCCCATACGATAGCTGAAACAACGAAACCCTTACGAGTACCGATCTTATCGTACATACGGCCAGAAATCAACTGACTAAGACCATAAGCTATCATAAAGAAGATTGTGATACGTGCTAGGATAGCTTTAGACTCAACCTCGAACTCAGCTTTGCTCATGTTCTCATCAAGGATACCTAGCTCAGTAGCGATACCACCAACTTTTGTATATTGGTAGTCGTTACCAATTTTTTCTACGCGGTCAGCAGGAGCTGTCTCAACACCGTCTGATGTTGTAAATGTATATACACCTGTTGCCTCGTTTACGGTCGTCTGCGCAGCAGTGAAGACCACCTTTTGATTCGCAACCCACATGTAGTTTAGGGTTCCTCTATCAAGATAATTTACTATGGATACTATGGCAATCATGCCAAGGACCCACCATCTTACGCCTTTTACTTTCATTTTATCAATGGATTAAATGAAATCTTCGCGAACTGGAGAGAATGTGTCGATAAGGATACCTGCCTCGATACATTTACCACCGTGTACTGAGTTAGGCTCCATGTAGAAACCGTCACCGGCTACTAGGATATGAGCCTCACCATCGATAGTAAGCTCGAATTTACCACTAACTACATAAGATGCTTGTGCGTGGAAGTGCTCGTGAGTAGCTGCAATAGCACCTGACTCAAATTTAACTTGAACAAGCATGATTTGGTTATCATAACCCATGATTTTGCGTTGGATGCCGTCTGCTACGGTTGTCCATTCCATTTCGCTGTCAATCTGAAATTTTGCTCTTTCTGGTTTCATAATTCAATGTTTTTAAGTTGTTATTATTATTTGTGTTAATTTATTTGCTTTCCCATGATGCTCCATTAGGGAAGATTGGAGCTGGTTTACGTTTTACTTTAGCCTCTGCTGTGGCACCAAGACTAGATAGTGTACAACCCTCAAAAGTACCGCCTTCAAACACGTTGTCTTTCCATATAACGTCTTTTGGAGCAGGCCTATTATATATTAGAGCTGCTTGGTTCTTAGAGATAAATACATTGTTCTGTACGCGAGAATTAGCGAAAGGCTGCTCCTGAAGAGCACGAGTACCTAGGTTCACGGCCATACCTTGATTACAGTCTATGATAACGTTATTTTCGATAACGGCATTTACCACTTGAGAGTAGCTATTAAGCACTGCGTTGGTAATACCCATTACAACTGCGATTGCAGCAGTGCCGCCCTCGCCTGACATATCCTGCATATAGTTGTTACGTACGATCTGATTCTCGCCAACAAGACGGATACCACCTGTACCCTTAACGTTACGGCCATCGAAGTAGTTGTTTTCAACCAACGAACCATTACCGTGACGAAGAGTGATAGAACCTACGCTCTCTAGGAATACGTTGTTTCGAACGATGTTGCTACAAGTTTTGATAGAGATAATCTCTGCTTCACCATTACATCTTTCAAATACATTGTTCTCGACAACGCAGTATGCTGGAGACAAAGACACGTGGCTTGAACCAACGCGGATAGACTCCTGACAGTTCATGCTACCACCGTTTTCGGTCAAAATAGAACGTGGACGAGTGAAGTAGTTATTGCGGATTGTGTGGTGAGGCTCTCTAGCAAGAGTTGTGTCAGGCCATACAACCACAGTTGCTCCTAGCCATGATTTATCTTCAAAGCTGCAATGTTCAACAGTGTTGTCTGTACCATATAGAGAAACCCACTTGTGTTCTTTTAGTGTTAGAGGAAGGTTAAAACCTGTCATCATACAGTTACGAACAACGCCATTAGTAGCATATTCGCCATCGTCTGATCTGAACGCAATCACAGAGTCACCCTCATCTTCCAAAGGAGTACTCATGATTGATTGTGGATCTTGGAACCAAAGGTTCTCAGCAATCACATAAGGACCTGACATTTTAAGGTATGATTGACCTGTAAGGATAGTCTTACCTGCTGTCTCACCCATGAAAACCACAGGTTTTACAGCTGTGCCATTCACAGACTTAATTCTAATATCTAGATTATTCCATGTACCCTCGGCTAGAATGACTGTATCGCCAGCCTCTAGAACAAGTACGTCTTTAACCTGGCTAGGCTCAGACACACGAATAACTTTTGCCTGAGCAGCAAAAGAAACAACTAACCCTAAGATTAATAGGGATAAAAACTTTTTTTTCATAATAATGAACTTTACAAGTATAATGTTTATAACAAAGGCGACTAGATAAACCGCCCAAAGAAACATTTCTCAAAAATATAAATAATTAATCACTTTTGCAAAAAATACAGTCACTTTTCTTAATTATTAATTAACAAAAGACCCCTCAATGTAAATTAATCATCAAGAGGTCTTAGAGTTATGTGTTTAAACAAGTTAATCCCTGTCAAATCTAGTGTCGACTATTTGCTATCCCATGATGCGCCATTAGAGAAGATTGGAGCTGGCATACGTTTCACGCTAGCTTTATCCGTAGCACCTAAGCCCGCTAGGGTACAGCCCTCAAAAATACCGCCTTCGAACACGTTGTCCTTCCAAATAACATCTTCTGGTGCTGGTCTATTGTATATGCGAGCAGCGACATTTCTTGAAATAAAGACATTGTTCTGTACACGTGAGTTTGCAAATGGCTGCTCTTGGTTTGCGCGAGTACCCAAGTTAACAGCTAAACCATGGTTACAATCTATTGCAATGTTGTTTTCAACAATAGAGTTTACCACTTGGAAGTAGTTGTTAAGCACAGAGTTTGTGACACCCATCATAATGGCAATAGCAGCTGTATAGTTGTCTCCCGTAAGGTCTTGCATATAGTTGTTACGCACAATGTGGCTCTCGCCGATAAGACGGATACCGCCCGTACCTTTCACGTTGCGACCATCGAAGTAGTTATTTTCGACCACCGAACCGTTGCCGTGACGAAGTGTCATACAACCCACACACTCCAAAAATACATTACCACGAATCACATTCTCACAAGTCTTGTTAGAGATAATCTCTGTCTCACCATTACATCTTTCAAAGACGTTATTCTCGACAATACATTTTGCCGAAGACATAGACACGTGACTTGTACCCAAACGTATCGTCTCTTGACCATTAAGGCTACTGCCTTTTTCGCTCAAAATTGTACGTGGACGGGTAAAGTAGTTGTTGCGTACAATGTGGTTAGGCTCTCTAGAGAGGGTTGTATCTGGCCACACAACAAGAGTTGTTCCTAGCCATGACTTATCCTCGAAAGTACATCTCTCGACCATGTTGTCTGTGCCATAGATTGAGACCCATTTATTCTCTTGTTTTGTAACCTCCAAGCCAAAGCCTGTCATCATACAGTTGCGCATAACGCTATTGGTTGCATACTCATCGTCTGAAAGCTGGAAGGCAACAACAGAAGTACCCTCCTCGGCCACAGCCGTTGGATCTTGGAACCACAAATCCTCAACAATAACATAAGGACCCGCAAAGTGCAAAGAAGAGTTGCCCGTGATGATAGTCTTGCCTGCTGTCTCACCCATGAACACAACAGGTTTTAGAGCTGTGCCATTCACTGATTTGAATTTAATATCTACGTCTTTCCAAGTGCCCTCTTTAAGGATAACCGTGTCGCCAGCCTCCAAGGTCAGGACATTTTTAACTTGGCTAGGTTCAGATACACTAATGACTTTTGCCTGAGCAGCAAAAGCAGCAACTAGCCCTAGGGCTAGGATTGGTAAAAATTTTCTGTTCATAATATCGGTTTTAATTATAGTGCTTAACTAATAAGGGCCACTCAGATGACTACCCTAAAAAGAAACATTTCTCAAAATTATATACATTAAGCCAATTTAGCAAAGCTTTTCTTAATTATTTGTTAACAAAAGCCCCCTTGATGTAGATTAAACATCAAGGGGGCTTAAGGCATTATATATTATTCTGTCTGCACAAAGAGCAGCACAAATCATCTACTTATAGGCCACGTGCATCCATCAATGGTTTAATAGAAGCATCTTTGCCTCTAAAGTTGCGATACAAAACACCGCCATCATAGATGCCACCCATAGAAAGGACATTGGCGCGGAACGATGCTGCAATCTCTGGGTTGAACAAATCGCCACTTTCTTTGAATGCTGCAAAAGCGTCTTTATCCAAAACCTCGGCCCATACATAACCATAGTAGCCCGCAGAGTAACCTCCGTCGAAGATATGGCTGAAATATGGATAGCGGTAACGTGGAGCAATCTCATCAATAAGACCACGTTTGCCATTCAAGGCCTCAGTCTCAAAAGCGTTAACATCAAAGTCTTTATAGCTCTTCATTGAGTGAATATCCATATCTGAGTATGAAGCTGCTAGATACTCCACTGTCTCAAAGCCTTGGTTGAATAGTGCGCTAGAAGAAATCTTTTTCATAAGCTGCTCTGGCATAACCTCATTTGTTTTGTAGTGCAAAGCATAACGCTTAAGCATCTGAGGTTCAACAGCCCAGTTCTCCATAATCTGAGATGGCAACTCAACGAAATCGCGCTCAACACCAGCAATACCGCTATAACGTACATCAGTAAAGAAGTTATGCAAGGCGTGTCCAAACTCGTGGAAGAAAGTTGTAGTCTCGTCCAAAGACAATAGAGCTGGAGTATTGCCCGAAGGACGTGTGAAGTTACATACTATGCTTACAACTGGAGTTACTCGCTCGCCATTAACATAACGTTGGTCGCGGAAAGTACCACACCATGCACCTGCACCCTTGCTATCGCGAGGGAAGAAATCAAGATAAAGAACCGCCAAGTGACTACCATCTTTATCAAGCACCTCATAAGTTTCGCACTCCTTATTATATATAGGTACGCTAACTGGGCGGAAAGTTATGCCATAAAGGCGGTTGCTCAAATCAAAGATTCCAGCCTTAACATTCTCTAGAGAGAAGTAAGGACGCAACATCTCCTCGTCCAAATCATATTTGTCTTTACGTACTTTCTCGGCATAATACCACCAGTCTGAAGACGAGAACTCATCGCTACCAGTTTCTTCTTTCTTCATCTTTTTCATATCTGCTAGCTCTGCCTTAGCACGCGATAGAGCTGGTGCCCAAATCTGATCTAGCATGCCATATACGTTCTCAGGCGTTTTGGCCATGTTGACATCAAGAACATAGGCCGCATGAGAATCATAACCCAAGATACTAGCACGCTCTGTGCGTAGCTTAACCATCTGTTTGATAAGCTCTTTGTTGTCAAACTCATCATCATGATTACCACGTGTTAGGTAGCCATCATAAAGTTGTTTTCTAAGCTCTGCGTTCTCAGAATATGTAAGAAAAGGCAACATGCTAGGTTTGTTCAAGCGGAACACCCACTTGCCTGCCTTGCCCAAAGACTCAGCAGTGCTAGCGGCAGAAGCCACAACGCTCTCTGGCAAACCAGCCAAATCTTCTTCATTCTCGATAACTAGCTCGAAGCTCTTGTTATCCTCAAGCATATTGTTTGCAAAGTCAATAGAAACAGTTGTAAGCTCTTGATTAATGGCTTTCACACGCTCTTTCTGCACGTCTGTAAGCAAGCTGCCCGAGCGAACAAAAGATCTGTATGTTTTCTCTAGAAGGCGCATTTGCTGCACATCCAAACCTAGAGACTCGCGGCTCTTATACACTTTGTCTACACGCTCAAAAAGAACGTCATTAAGATAAAGCTCGTCGCTGTGTGATGCAAGCGAAGAAGCTATATCTCCTTGGATGGCCTGCATCTCTGGGGTGATATCTGCCGCAGCGACCATAAAGAAGATGTTAGCCACATCATTCAACATGTGACCACTGTTGTCTAAAGCCTCGATAGTATTTTCAAAGGTAGGCTCAGAAGTGTTGTTTGTGATAACTGCTATCTCGTCTTGATGCTGAGCTATGGCCATCTCAAATGCTGGTGCATAATGCTGAACTTTGATTTTATCGAAAGGAGGAACGCCATAAGGAGTATCCCACTCAACAAAAAATGGATTTTCGCTCGATGTCTCACCACCGCTATTGCAGGCTGAGGTAATGCACATAATAGCACACATAAGAATAAAAAATGTTAATTTTTTCATATTTGGTTCTTTTAACGTTGATACTTCAATGGTTATTACGTATTTTTGCAAAAATAAAGATTTTTTGGCAGAAAACACCACCAAAATCACAAACAGCACTAATTTTAACATCATGCAACTTTTTTACGACCCTAATATCGTAAGTTCGCAAACAAGCTATACACTCAACGAAGAGGAATCGAAGCACTGTATACGGGTTTTACGACTCACAGTAGATGACATTATATACATCACCGACGGCAAAGGCACAATGTGCAAATGCCGAATAACACAACCAACTCCAAAAAAATGTATCGTAGCCATAGAGCAAGTCACTGAAAACTACAATCAGAGACCCTACAAACTCTATATGGCAGTGGCTCCAACCAAGACCAACGAACGCTATGAATGGTTCATAGAGAAGGCCACAGAGATAGGCATAGATGCTATTATCCCGATAATATGTTTTCAGTCTGAAAGACGCAATGTCAACATCGAGCGATACGAACGCATAGCAAACAGTGCTATGAAACAATCCATAAAGGCCTACCTGCCTCATGTCGAGCAGCCGACAAAATTCAGTGAGCTGATAGCGCGCCCCTTCCAGGGAGATAAGTTTATCGCCCACTGCAACGAGGACCAAGACATCAAGCTACTGAAAACCCTAGCCTCTCCCGACAGAGACACGCTTATCCTTATAGGACCCGAAGGTGACTTCTCGCCCTCAGAGGTTGAGCAAGCACGCCAACATGGATTTAAAACCATCTCTCTGGGCAACACGCGCATGCGCACAGAAACCGCTGCCGTGGCAGCTACTCACACAATATTTCTTGTAAATCAGTAAGGATATGTTTATAAATATACTTATCTCTCTGGCCCTACTATCTACTCTGATACTGATTGTCCCTGTAAGGTACAAGTCGTATGTTGCAATAACATTAATAGCGGCAGCAACAGTATTCACCAGCTTTGAGGCTCTAGGTGTCCTACTCTCAAATACCACACTAAACCTTGAATTTCGTGCTTGGCAACTCTTTGGACCTCAACATGGAGCAATAGACACTCTGTCTGCCCTATTCCTTATAATGATAGGTGTTGGCAGCACAGCAACAGCCATCTACTCGGTAGGTGACTTCAAACGACACATAGGCTCCATCCCCGACATTAGTTTCTCGATACATTACATGGCACTGGTTATCATGAGCATCTCGATGATGGCCGTGGTTGTGGTGCGTAGCGGTTTTAGCTTTATGTTCTCGTGGGAGCTGATGACCATATCCTCGTTTATACTTATGCTCTTCGAGGCTCACAAAAGAGAGGTCAGAAGGGCTGCTCTGAGCTACTTGCTTATTATGCACGTGGGATTCATTCTGCTGCTCACAGCATTCATAACACTGAGAGCTAATAATCTGGCTCCAGACTTGGATTCACTACCACAATATTTTGTAGGCCTAGACAAAAGCCCTCTGCCTATGTTCATAGTGCTACTACTAGGATTCGGACTTAAGGCAGGCATGTTCCCTCTACACTGGATAAAACCGATTACAGACCCTATATCTCCTACACACGTTGCGGCTCTGATGTCGGGTGTGATGATTAAAACTGGCATCTACGGTATTATACGTGTGGTAAGCTCGATAGACACGTCGCTCTATACCATAGGTCTTATAGTGCTTGCGGTGGCATCGTCACAGGACTGTGGGGTATTATCATGGCCTCGGCTCAAAGCAACATGAAACGCCTGCTGGCATATTCGAGCGTGGAGAATGTCGGCATCATGTTCATAGGTATTGCCATATCTATACTGGGTCGCCATTGGGAAAACCAGTCCATGGCCATACTGGGAATGAGTGGTGCTATACTTCATGCTCTGAACCACTCGTTCTTTAAGCCAATGCTTATTATGGGTGCTGGCTCTGTGCAACATGCCACAGGAACTCTTTCGATAGATAAGCTGGGCGGCATAGCAAGTAAGATGCCCATAACGGCCCTGCTATTTATAATTGGAGCAGCAGCCATATCAGCCCTACCTCCTTTGAATGGTTTTGTGGGCGAGTTCTTGATTTATTCAGGACTCTTCGAGGCTCTGTCTAACGGCAGCGCGCAAGCCATAACAGCCATAACGACACTACTATTCATGACGCTTATAGGTGGCATTGTCATAATCTCTTTCACAAAATTATTCGGTGTGGTATTCTTGGGTACTCCACGTTGTGCCCATACCGAGAAAGTGCACGAGGTAAACTCTGCCATGATAGTCGCTAGCGTGATACCTCTTGTGGGCGTGTTGTTCATCGGCCTTGCACCTAGCATAGCATACAAAACTATAATACCCATATCGTGTGGTCTTACAAACACCCCTGACTCATCTCTAATAGAGCCCATTATACATTCTAGCAACATGATTAGTGTAGTATTAGCCGTGTTCATAGGCATAACACTTATACTATGGTACCTGCGCAAAAGAACACTAAAGGGCAAAGAACAAAAGGTGGGCGATGTTTGGGGTTGCGGTTTTACGGCCATAACACGCAAGATGCAATATACGGGTGAGTCGTTCTCTGACGAGCTGCACTCACTAACCGAGAGTGTCACCAGAGACAAACTCAACACCAAGGACTCGACAAAAAACAGCATCTTCCCGTCGAGCGACAATTTCGAGGTTAAGCACAAGGACAAGGTCGAGACGCTATTCACCAGATGGTGGATAGAAATCATACGTATGGCAAACGCCAAGATAGATCTATTTGTGACAAACAAAGTTAACCACTATGTTTTCTACGCACTAGGTTTCTTGATTTTCATCTTTTTACTATCTATTCTAAATCTATTGTAAGATGCTAAACATAATATACATACTGCTTATTTCATTGTTTATACCAGGTATAATCAACCGAATACGAGCGCGCCTGAGTGGTCGCATAGGCATCCCCATTCTTAAACATCTGAGCACCATAATAGTACTCTTCAACAAGAGTATAACCTATGCTAGAGGCTCGGGAATACTATACCGACTTGCCCCAACAATATCTTTGGCGGCAGTTCTTACGGCCCTTACAATGGTTCCTTTTGGCAAACGCGAGGCCTTGATAAGCTTTGACGGCGACTTCATAGTAGTAATCTACCTGCTTGCCATAACACGCTTTATGACCATACTTGCCAGCATGAGTACGGGAAGCAGCTTTGAGGGCATGGGAGCCTCACGCGAGGCCCTCTATGGAGCACTTGTCGAACCTGCCATATTTGTATCTGTTGGCTCGCTAGCCCTGATAACTGGCAACACTAGCTTCTCAAGCATCTATGCCACTCTGGCAGCCATGCAGATAGAAATGGTCATAGCCATAATCCTACTCTACTACGTACTACTCAAGATATGTATCACCGAAACATCGAGAGTGCCCGTGGATGATCCACGCACCCACCTTGAGTTGACCATGATACACGAGGTCATGATACTAGATTATAGCAGTGTCGACTTGGCTTTTATACATATCACCAACTGGATTAAGGGCGGCATCTTCGCGGTTCTGGCAGGTAGTGCACTCTCGGCAACCTTCCACCATAGCGTAATAATGACAGCCATGCTGGCTCTGTTTCAAGCAGTGATAATAGGATTCATAGAGTCTTTCAGTGCTCGCAACAAGATGACAAAGAACGCAACCTACATAGTTGCTATTACTGCGGTGGCACTAATGGTCTTTGCAATATGCTATCTGATTAAGAACAATATATACATAACATTAGAATAACCATGATACTATCTCTAATAATACTATATGTGGTAACGCTAATATACCTTGCCATAACAGAACGCTTTAGGCGTTATAGCCTGCTTATATGTATGCAGGGTTGGATATTGTTTGTCATAGCACTATTCCACCTGCACACCATCAATATACTGGATTTGCTGTTTGTGCTTGCCGAGACAATAATTTTCAAGGCCATAATAGTCCCCATAATGCTGATGAAGATTATACGTCGCACGGGAATCAACCGTGTACACCCCCGCTCGATAGCCATCTTCAACTCGTTATGCGCATCTCTCATAGCACTCATAGTCAGCCTTTTGATAACCAACGCTGTACCAAACGAGCAAATCAATGGTGCCTTTTTTGCCGTGGCCATTTATTCATTGCTTAGCGGACTTATGATGATAGTGTTCCACAAACGTATATTCTCACACCTTGTAGGTTTTTTGGTCATCGAAAATGGCGTTTTCTTATTTTCCATAGCCGTGGGTGTCGAAATGCCTATACTTATTAACTTGGCTATCTTGCTCGACATCTTGATTAGCGTGCTTATGCTTGGCATATTCATCAGCCGCATAGGCGACCAGATGCACGATTTGAGCAGCGACAGCCTAACATCAATAAAAGACTAAGCCATGTACATATATATTATAGCATCTTTAGTAATCGCAGCACTCTGCGCACTGGCAAAATCACGAACCATGGTGCGCGCGCTATCGGCTGTGTTTGTGGCCTTTCAGATAGGCTTTGGCGTATTTATTGCCTGCAACCAGTTTGAGGCTCAGAGCACCATGTTCTTCACCTTCGACCATCTAGGTATGATGTTCTACTTTGTCATGGCCATTATCGCGGCTCTAGCGTTTCATATCAGCAGCGACTACCTTGATAAAGACGAGCTGCATCAATTCAAGATATATACCATATCCATGCTGCTATTGTGCACCAGCTCGGCCTGCCTCTACTTCTCTAACAATGTAGCGGTAACATGGATATTCCTTGAGATTACAACGCTCTGCACCGCGGGCCTTGTCTATCATAAGCGTGGCATGAAGAGCCTTGAGGCCACATGGAAATATATCTTTGTTTGTTCGGTCGGTATCTCTATGGCCTACCTTGGCATACTTATTATCAGCAGCCATGCCCACGGAGATATATCTTATCTTTCGCTAGTGGATGCCGTTATGAGTGGCGACCCCTTCTACATGAAAGTAGCCTTCTTGCTTGTGATGACAGGATATAGCTGCAAGATGGAAATCTTCCCTCTGTTCACCGTAGGTATAGACGCCAACTATGCAGCACCAACCCCAGCTTCGGCCGTAATATCTACCGTGCTGGTGAACTCGGGCTTTGTAGCCATGTTCAGAATAGTAGAAATCTTTAGACACTCAGAAATATGGTCTTGGTGCTCTAACCTCCTTATAGTTATTGGAGTATTGTCTGTGGCCATAGGTGCACTATATATAAGACGTACAAACAACTACAAGAGACTACTTGCCTACTCCACAACCGAAAATATGGGTCTTGTGATGATTGCCATGGCCTTGGGTGGCATAGGAACTATCGCCGCGCTGATTCACGTTGTTGTGCACTCGATGATCAAAGGAGGTATGTTCACTCTGATTTCGCAGATAGGCAAGCTCTATGGCAGCTACCGCATAAATCGTATAGGCAACTACGCCAAGGTCAACCCTATGGGTGCCGCCGCAATATTTGTGGGAGCATTGAGCCTTACGGCCTTCCCTCCCTCGGGGCTATTCGTCTCTGAGGTTATGTTGTTCTCGGGGCTTATCTCAGAGCGCAAATGGTGGTTGGTAGCAGTAATCATAGCCCTTTTGTGTGTTGTGATATACTCAATTCTGGAGCGTATTATACAGTTATGCTTTCGCAACAACAATATAGAGAGGGTCGACACAACAAAGTTCAGCAAGCTAACGACCTTTGGTGCTGTGGCCTTGATAGTTGTGGCTCTGGCTATCGGAGCACTCCAGCCAGCACTATTCACGGATTATATACTTAGCATTGTACAATAATGAATAAGATGCTTATAACAACAAATAAAGTTGGACTAGTAGCCCTGTCCGATATTCCTGTACTAGAGTATAGCGATTTTTTTGAGCAGGTTATCGAACTACTCAAACAAGAGAGCTGCCATATACTTAGTTACTTTGCACGCGAGATTAATGATGGCCAACTTGAGGCAATAATACTCATTGGTGACGACAGCCTATCTCAGGTACATATAGCCTCTTATAGATGCACCACAAGCAAAGCCTTGGAATCCATAGCCAACGTTTATAGCGGAGCACAGGCCTTTGAGCGCGAGATAAACGAGAACTTCGGCCTCGACTTTATGCGCCACCCCTACGCCAAGCCTTTGCGCTATTCTGCCGAGCGTGTTCAGAAGTGGCAAAACATAAATAACTACCCTTTCTACTCTATTGCGGGCGACTCTCTACACGAGGTTAATGTCGGCCCCATACATGCAGGAATCATAGAACCCGGTGTTTTCAGATTTATATGCAATGGCGAGAAGGTGCTCAACCTAGAGATAGTTTTGGGTTACCAGCACCGTGGCATAGAGAGGCTTATAACACAAAGTGCAAACACACTAAAGGGCGCGCTACTTGCCGAGAGCATAGCAGGTGACAGCGTTGTGTCTCATGCTAGCACCTATGCAGCCGTCATAGAAAACCTTAGCGACATAAACGAGCAGCAGATAAGCACCGTGCGCCACGAGCGAGCCATAGCACAAGAGCTGGAACGCATAGCCATGCACCTATCGGACACGGCAGGTCTAAGCACAGATATAGCCTACCAGCTGGGGCAGGTGTCGTGCGAGGCCTTGAGAACAATAATCATCAACACAAGTCAGGCTTGGTGTGGCAACCGCTTCTCCAAGGCTATGATACGCCCCTGCGGCTCGAACTTCCCACTCACAGACTCTATACGCAAGATTATAACCGACAATGTTAAGGACGTACAGCATCGCTATAAGCAAGTGGCCGACAACCTGCAATCCATGCCCTCGGTATTGTCTCGTTTTGAGGACTGTGGCCATATCTCACGCAATACCATGTTGGAGCTAGGAGCTGTGGGAGTAGTCGCTCGCGCTAGTGGACTTGCTCGCGACATACGCAGCTCTCATCCATTTGGAGCATATATAGCAAACTCCTACACCCCTATAATACATGAAGATGGAGATGTTATGAGCAGGCTCAAAGTCAGACTCGACGAGGGTGACGCTTCGGCAAACTACATACTGGAGCTGCTAGACAAAAACCTAGAGCCATCAAACCTAGAGCCTGAATACGCGGGGTCGCTTAAGGCGAATGCCCTTGCCTTTAACCTCAACGAGGGATGGCGAGGCGAGATATGCCACACCGCCATTACCGACTCTAAGGGTAACATATCACACTATAAGATTGTCGACCCCTCGTTCCACAACTGGTACGCTCTGGGGCTTACACTGCGCGAGGAGGGCATATCCGACTTCCCTATAAACAACAAGAGTTTTAACCTATCGTACTGCGGTCACGACCTCTAAAAGGCAAAATATATGTTAATCAGCACTATCAACGTACTCAAGAGCCACGGCTCTCAATATATCAAGCATCTGGACAAAGCGGTGCTAGCAGAGACCTTCCGCGGCTATCCAATAATATCTAAGGATGTAGACCCTGTTACAGCATCTGCCATGGCTTCTATGTGCCCAACGGGAGCTATCACCACTAGCCCTCTGGCTCTGGACATGGGCAAGTGCTTGTTCTGTGGCGAGTGTGCACGCAAGTTCCCTAGCGCGCTAAAGTTCTCTAACAACCCACATACAGCATCGAACAAACGCGAGAACCTTATCATCACAGCCGACAGCTCGCCCAAGGAACTATTTGACCCTGAGAGCTACAAAGACGAGGTGGTAAGAATCTTTAGGCGTTCGCTCAAGCTACGCTCTGTAAGTGCGGGTGGTGACGGCTCGGCCGAGATGGAAGCCAACGCAACCATGAATGTCAACTTCGACTTTGGACGTTATGGAATCGACTTTGTGGCCTCGCCACGCCATGCCGACGGACTTGTGATAACGGGTCCCATAACAGCTAATATGTCGCGCTCGCTAGAGATATGCTACAACGCACTAAGCACTCCCAAGGTACTTATACTAGCTGGCACAGACGCCATATCGGGTGGACTATTCGCCGATAGCCCAGCCATAGACCGTTCGTTTCTGGATTTTCGTGGTGTAGATCTTTACATACCTGGTAACCCACCCCACCCTCTAACTTTTATAGACGGCATACTAACCATGCTTAAAGACAAATATTAGACACCCATGAACATATCCTTGAAACTAATGCTCACCTTTGCCAAGATAGGCAGCTTCACCTTTGGTGGTGGCTATGCCATGGTGGGCATGATACAAAAAGAAATAGTCGACAGGCAGGGCTGGATAGAGAAAAGCGAGTTCTTGGAACTGCTGACTCTAGCTCAGACCGCCCCCGGCCCTATTGCCCTCAACACATCGGTATTTGTGGGGTATAAGGTCAACGGGTATAAGGGTGCCGTAGCATCGGTCTTTGGTTCGGTGATGCCCTCATTTATCATTATACTAATCGTGGCTTTGTGCTTTGCCAATATGCGCGAAAACCCTATTGTCGAGGCGGTACTAAAGGGCATACGACCAGCCGTCATAGCTCTAATTCTGGCACCTTCGATAACCCTATGCAAGGGTCTGGGCAAGGTTCAAACCATAACAGCCATAATCTCGGCCGTGGCCTTATGCTACTTTAAGTTCTCGCCTATATGGCTGATTCTTGTGGGGGCTGCCATAGGCGTGCTCTACTTCAAAGTGCTGCACAGAAATATGGCTAAGAGTAAAAACGAAAACGACGCTTAAGATATGCTTTACTTACAGATTTTATTCGTTTACCTAAAGATAGGATTCTTCGGATTTGGCGGAGGGTACGCCATGTTATCGCTCATACACAACGAGATAGTTGTAAACCACCAGTGGCTCAGCGAAATGGAGCTTACAGATATAATAGCCATATCGCAGATGACACCCGGTCCTATTGCAATCAACAGCGCGACCTATGTGGGTTATAGCGTTACGGGCAACATCTGGGGAGCTATACTCGCGACCCTAGCCGTTTGCACCCCTGCCATGACTCTCATGCTTCTTATCACGCGCTTCTACATCAAGCTGCGCGACAACAAGTACATATCTTCAGCCATGGAGGGTATGAAACCTATGCTCGTAGCGATGATAGCCAGCGCGGCGGTCTTGCTGCTCAGCTCACCAGAAAACTGTATAGACACCTTCAGCTGGATTATCCTTGGCGCAGCATTTATACTGTCGCTATTTAAGGTCAACCCTATATTACTGATAGTACTTGCAGGAGTTGCAGGGTTTATTATATATGGATAAAAGAATAAGGATGGCTAATAAGTGTTTAGCCATCCTTATTTTATATAGTCCTAGTTGACACGTGTAATATCACTCTCCCCACGACTAAACTTAATGACGTTATTAGACGCAAAGGCCGACATGGCATTACGAGCATCGACGGTAGCCGTTCCTATGTGAGGGGTAACGATAACATTGCTGAGATTCAAGAACTCCTGATTCAAATCTGGCTCGAACTCAAAAACATCTAGTGCCGCACCTGCTATATCGCCTTTCTTCAAAGACTCTATCAGAGCCTTCTCGTCTACGATAGGGCCACGAGCTGTATTTATAAGCAACGCCGATTGTTTCATAGCCTCAAACTGAGCGGTAGAGAATAGGTGACGCGTAGAGGCAGTCATTGGAGCGTGGATAGAAACCACATCGCTCTGCTCAAGTAGCTCCTCGAAACTAACGTAGGTAGCTCCAAGCTCTTGCTCTATGCTCTCATCTAGGCGTTTGCGATTATAGTAAATGATTTTCATATCACCACCTTTGGCATAGCGTGCCACGGCGCGGCCAATATTTCCCATACCAACGATACCTAGGGTCTTGCCATATAGTGTTCTTCCAAGATTATTCATCACACCGTGCACAATCTCGTTTGCGCGATAGAGCCTGTCGCACTCGGCAACGCGACGAGCCAAAGAAAGCATCATCGTGTATGCCAGCTCGGCAGTGGGCTGAGTAACTGGGTCGGGCGAGTTGGTAACAACAACACCACGACTTGCAGCATACTTCCAGTCTATATTATCGTATCCAACGCCATAGTTGGCCACGATTTTAAGATTTGGAGCAGCATCTATAACATCCTTGGTTACCTTAAAAGCAAAAGTTGGAATTATAGCATAAGCATCTTTGAGAAGAGGTTTAACCTGTTCAAATGTAAAGCCACTTCCCTCAGGGTAAATAACTTCAAAATGTTTTTCTAACTCAGCAAATCCCTCACGAAAGAGATTATGCGAAACGATTACTTTTTTCATGATTCTTAAGATTTATTGGTAAATATAATTAAAATATATGGGATTTTATACAAATTCGCTACAAATAGTTAACTTTGCAGCCAACATAGCAGGGAGGCCTTGTCGCTGGGCAGAAATGCAAAGAGGAAAGTCCGGGCAACACAGAGCAACGTGCTTCTGAAACTAGAAGATGTTCGTAAGGGTATGACCAACGTAACAGAAAACAACCGCCCGCAAGGGTAAGGGTGAAAAGGTGGGGTAAGAGCCTACCGGAGTCGGTGGCAACATCGCTCGCAGTACGTCCCACGAGTTGCAAGACCACATATACCGACGCAGTAGGGCTGCTCGTCCGATGTCGGGGGGTAGGTCGCTAGAGGCGGCAAGTGATTGTCGCAGTAGATAAATGGCAAGGGGTCGGCAGACCGCAAGGGCTGTCGATTACAGGACCCGGCTTATACACTCTGCTATGTTTATTTTTTGATTATGATAGAGAACATTAATATATCAGAGTACAACTACACTCTGCCAGATGAGCGAATTGCTAAGTTTCCGCCCCTGCAACGCGGCACATCTAAGCTTCTAATATACAAGCAAGGGGACGTTTCTCATTCTTGCTTCAACACACTACCAGAACAACTAGGGAACAACAACCTGCTTGTATTCAACAACACCAAGGTTATACATGCACGTGTGATATTCCACAAGGCTACGGGAGCGAGGATAGAGATTTTCTGTCTCGAACCATCCGAGCCTGCCGACTATGAGCGTGCCTTTTCTACAAAGGGTTCATGCCGCTGGAAATGCATCGTAGGCAACCTGAAGAAATGGAAGGGTGAGACCCTACACATAAACTGCACGATAGACAATCAGGAGTTGGAGCTTAGTGCCGACTTTATTGAGCGTGGCGAGAACAGCCAGATAGTCGAATTCAGCTGGAATATAGACAAGAGCTTCGGAGCTATACTAGAGGCCTTGGGTAGCATACCCATCCCTCCCTACCTCAACCGCCAGACACAAGAGATAGACACAACGCGCTACCAGACCGTCTACTCAAAGTTTGAAGGCTCGGTGGCAGCACCAACAGCAGGGCTGCACTTCACCCCAGAGATAATCGATAACCTGAAAGATAACGGCACCACAATAGAGGAGGTTACGCTACATGTGGGTGCAGGCACATTTCTGCCTGTAAAGAGCGAGCGCATCAGCGAGCACACCATGCACAGCGAGCACTTTGAAGTAGCTCTATCAACAGTAGAAAACCTTATCGCCAACTATGGCAGCATCATAGCCGTAGGCACAACCAGTGTGCGCACACTGGAGTCTATACCTGCCTTGGCATACAGAATAATGGAGTGTGGCGACCCACGAACACAGGAGGTTATAGGACAATGGGAACTATATCAGATTCCGCACGATATATCAGGGCTTGAACTTCTTAAGACCTTGAAAAATTATATGGCAGACAAGGGGTTGGACAAGATAAAAACCTCGACTCAGATAATGATAGCACCAAGCTTCAAGTTCCGTATAGTGAATAGGATAATAACCAACTTCCATCAGCCTAAGAGCACGCTACTACTGCTAATATCGGCTTTCATAGGGGAAGATTGGCGCAAGGTATATAGTCATGCTATGGACAACGGGTTCAACTTCTTGAGCTATGGAGACAGCTCGCTGCTAAGCCCCAAGCTCTAGTTCTCTCTATCGAGGCTACGATAACGAATGGCCTCGGCTATATGTTCAGGCTTAACATCTTCGCTGCTGGCCATATCGGCAAGCGTGCGCGATAGTTTCAAGATGCGGTCATAGGCGCGTGCCGAAAGGTTAAAGGCCATCATCGCGCGTTTTAGAATAGCTCGGCACTGCTCACTCAAAACACAGTAGCTGTTAATCTGTGCACTATTCATCATGGAGTTGGTGTATATACCTTCGTCTTTGAATCGTAGGCTCTGAATCTTGCGCGCTGCGATAACTCTTTCGCGAATCTGGGCACTGCTCTCACTCTTAACGCTAGAACTAATATCATCATAGCACACAGGGCTAACCTCTATGTGCATATCTATTCTGTCGAGCATAGGTCCCGATATGCGGTTCATATATCTTATCACTGCTGCTGGCGAACACACACATTCTTTAGTGGGGTGATTATGGTATCCACAAGGACATGGATTCATGGCTGCAAGCAACATAAAGTTACACGGATAGTCTACGGTATATTTGGCTCGCGAAACGACGATATGTTTTTCCTCTAGTGGTTGGCGCAAAATCTCAAGCGTGGCACGACCAAACTCTGGCAACTCGTCCATAAACAAGATACCGTTGTGTGCCAACGACACCTCACCAGGCATGGGACTAGCACCGCCTCCTGTGAGCGACACTTGAGATGCAAGGTGGTGTGGCGCACGAAAAGGGCGCGTAGTAAGCAGGCCTAAAGTTGCCCCCGTCTTGCCAGCAACAGAATGTATCTTGGTTGTCTCTAGCGACTCCTCCATGGTCATGGGCGGCATGATGGTAGTCATCCTGCGTGCAAGCATGGTCTTGCCCGAACCCGGAGACCCTATCATTATTATATTGTGCCCTCCAGATGCTGCCACCTCCAACGCACGTTTAACATACTGCTGCCCCTTGACATCGGCAAAGTCAATATTCTCTAGTTCGCTATCTATATAAGTAGAGCCATCATATTTC
This sequence comes from Rikenellaceae bacterium, assembly GCA_044433305.1. Classification (GTDB taxonomy): domain Bacteria; phylum Bacteroidota; class Bacteroidia; order Bacteroidales; family Rikenellaceae; genus JAWXTS01. The sequence continues at coordinate 20,255 of JAWXTS010000025.1, forward strand.
TGAGGTTCTAGCTCTATTATACCATTCAGAAAATCGGCTACCTCACCTAGAGAGCCTACGCCATAGACATCTAGACCATCGACTACGGCAGCCTCAGCAGCATTAGCCTTAGGGATGATAACCCCCTTGAAGCCATCCTCACGTGCCTTGATAGCCATAGGCAGCACTCCCTTGACTGGAAGTATATCGCCACCCAGCGACAACTCGCCCATGATAACATACTGGCTTTGAGTCTGAACATTAATCTGCTCGGTGGCGGCAAGTATGGCCACTGCTATGGTAAGGTCATAAGCCGAACCCTCTTTTCGTATTGCCGCGGGAGCCAGATTGACAACTATCTTCTTGCCACTCATCTTGTAACCAGAATTTTGATAGGCCGAGCGGATTCTCTCCTGACTCTCCTTGACAGCGTTGTCGGGCAAGCCCACAAGGAACATACCTATGCCAGAGGATATGTTAACCTCGACAGTAATCTTCAGGGCATCTATACCCACTATCGCACTACCAAAAGACTGTACAAACATGGTTTAAATTATTTAGAATGGTGATTTATCGGGATCGCCCTCCTGTTCAAAGCTGCCACCCAAGCTCTCGAAGCTGCTGCCAGAAGCAAAAGAATCTAGGCCACTAGACATGCCGTCCTGCCCCATCTTCTCTATGGTATTCACCGTGCCCATGTTGTTCATAGAACTTTCGATAGAACTATATCCAAAGGCATCATCGGCATCATAGTCTAGGAACTTAGCCTGCTCCTTGCGGAAGCGCATTTTTATTGTGTCAACGGCACCATTACGGTGCTTGGCAACAATAAGCTCGGCTAGACCTGCTGTTGAGCGACCCTCCTCGTCAGTGGTAAGACCAAAGTACTCTGGATGGTG
>JAWXTS010000026.1:0-20770 GCA_044433305.1 Rikenellaceae bacterium
AGTTGTGGTTTGGGTTGACGACGTATTCGAGAATCTTGCCGATGGAGCAAGCTCTACTTCTGTTTCCACCTCTGCTGCAACCAGCTCGGCCAAGGTGAGCACATCATCTACAAGCAAGACTGCAACCAAGACTTTCTATCGTGTAGAGATTACCATGAATAGCTCGGGCCAAAGCCTTGGAGAGGCACACCAGAGCAATATAGCCAGTCTGGCAGCAGGCAAGGAGCTTTCTAAACTGTTTAACGAGAACGGCACTCCTATATTTGCTGTTGGCACTTTCACAAGCATAGAAGATGCCGACGCGTTGGCTAGTGCACTAAATGACATAGGTGATTGCACCGCAGTGGTTAAGAGTTTGTAGCTTGCGAGCTTAAGTTTACACTATCACAGTTGATAGTGAATCCGTCGCTAGGAAAATCTAGATGCAAAAAAGGCTGATTGGCAAAGTTTAAAACTAAGCTAATCAGCCTTTTAAATGTTTAATATAGTAGCCTTTTATTTGCCGTATATCTCGTTTATGACATTTGCTAAACGTATGCCACCTTTGTAAAGTTGAATCTCTAGGATAGGGCCAAACTCTGCGATGTAGTCATAGCTAAAGTCACCATTCTCTGGAGTGCCATTATAAATCTTAGAGGCGTTATCTACGGTTTCCATAAACCAGATTACAGGAGTTCCCTCAGCAAGTTTTTGTTTCTCTGCTTTAGAAAGAATATCTAGGTTATCTGCCCACTCTGTGTAGCTCCAAGGGCGTGAAGACTCGATGATAGCTGTATCCCATAGGGCGTGTAGAGATGTAGGTTGACCAAACCATTTGATAGGGTACTTGTTGCCGCCTATGTCAGTCTTGCGACCAGCGTGCATAGGGCAGTGCATATCTGCTATGGTATGGATAAGCATCTTGAAATATACTTTCTCAACGCTGTCTGATAGGTTGCCGCTCTTAAGTTGGTTGATAAGGTCGATAGTAGCTGTTACCACGTCACCAGCTGGCTCCTTAGACATGGTCTGATAAGTATAGCCTTCGTCTACATTGGCATAGTGCCAAGGAGATGTATGCTTAAATTCAGGCATAGAGCGAATCTCATCCATCCATGATGCGTAGTAGACCATAGAGTGGTTATCTAGAAGCTCGGCTACCTTCTTTGCAGCTTTCTTATTAAGATTCTCCTGAGCGATAGAGGTAACAATGGCGTGACCCTTGCCCCCCCAGCCAAATGCTGTTGTTGACATTAGCAGACATAGCTGCAATGCGATGATTAATTTCTTCATCATAATACTTTGTTTTTGAGTTTATTAGTCCATCTTAAGTACGGCAAGGAAGGCTTCTTGAGGAACCTGCACGTTGCCCACTTGGCGCATACGTTTCTTGCCTTTCTTTTGTTTCTCTAGCAGCTTGCGCTTACGAGATATGTCACCACCATAACACTTGGCTGTAACGTCCTTGCGCACAGCTTTCACGGTCTCGCGGGCAATAATCTTAGCTCCTATGGCAGCCTGAATAGCTATGTCGAACTGCTGGCGCGGGATTAGCTCCTTTAGCTTCTCGCACATCTTGCGACCAAAGTCATAAGCGTTATCGAAGTAAGTCAGAGACGACAGTGCATCCACTGGCTCGCTATTAAGCAGTATATCTAGCTTAGCCAGCTTGCTAGGTTTGTAGCCTATCTGGTGGTAGTCGAACGATGCATAACCACGAGATATGCTCTTAAGTCTATCATAGAAGTCGAATACAATCTCTGACAGAGGCATCTCGAAGTTGACCTCTACCCTATCCTGAGTTATAAATACCTGATTGGTAAGTGTTCCGCGCTTGTCGATACAAAGTTTCATGACGTTGCCAAGGTAGTCGCTCGATGTTATAATCTGAGCAAGGATATAAGGCTCCTCTATCGAAGATATGAGTGTAGGCTCAGGAAGTCCCGAAGGGTTGTGTACGTCTATTGTCTCGCCCTTTGTGGTGTGAGCTATAAACGAAACGTTTGGCACAGTGGTAATAACATCCATGTCGAATTCACGATACAAACGTTCTTGGATAATCTCCATGTGGAGCAAGCCAAGGAATCCGCAGCGGAATCCAAAACCTAAGGCCAATGATGACTCTGGCTCAAAGGTCAGCGAGGCATCATTAAGTTTAAGCTTTTCAAGCGAGTTGCGTAGGTTCTCATACTCGTCTGTCGACACTGGATATAGACCAGCAAAGACCATAGGCTTAACATCCTCAAAGCCTTCGATGGAAACATCACAAGGATTTGAAACATGAGTAACCGTGTCACCAACTTTCACGTCGGCCGATGTCTTGATACCAGAGATTAGGTATCCTACATTACCTGCTTTCAGCTCTTGTGTTGGGGATAGTTTTAGTTTAAGCACGCCGATTTCGTCTGCGCCATATTCGCTACCTGTATTAAAGAACTTGACTCTCTCACCACTTTTGATGGTGCCGTTCATGATTCTAAAGTAGACGATGATACCCCTAAATGGGTTGAATACAGAGTCAAATATCAGTGCTTGTAGAGGTGCGTCTTCGTCACCCTCGGGTGCAGGTACGCGCTCCACGATGGCTTGTAATACTTCTTCAACACCCTGACCTGTCTTGCCCGATGCAGCGAGAATATCGTCGCGGTCGCAGCCCAGCAAATCAACAATCTGATCTTTAACTTCCTCGACCATAGCCGCGTCCATATCGATTTTATTAAGCACGGGAATAATCTCCAAGTTGTGCTCTAGGGCCAAATATAGGTTGGATATTGTTTGAGCCTGAATACCTTGGGTTGCATCTACGATAAGTAGTGCTCCCTCGCACGAGGCAATGGCACGTGATACTTCATAAGAGAAGTCGACGTGACCCGGGGTGTCAATAAGGTTGAGCGTATAATCCTCATTATTATAGTTATACGCCATCTGTATGGCATGGCTCTTAATAGTGATGCCTTTTTCTCTTTCGAGGTCCATATCATCAAGCACCTGAGACTGTAATTCGCGCTCGGTCAGGGTTTTGGTTTTCTCCAAAAGCCTATCTGCCAAGGTACTCTTACCGTGGTCTATATGTGCAATGATACAAAAGTTACGTATGTTCTTCATAAATAAGTTTGATGATTCGCAAAGTTAATTATTTTTATGAGATTTTCAGTACTAATCCAACAATTACACAACTATATTATAACTCGAAACTACATAAAACGATTTTTAGAGATTACCTAGTTGCTACATTCATGTTTTGAATAGAATAATTGGGTCGTATGCGGTATAATATTTATTAAAGATTGCACTAATTTAATAAATATAATTATCTTTGCTTGGGACCCAACACGTGGAAAACATCTAAGCGAGTATATTGTAGGTGTTTAAGTCCCAAACAAGCCAGGGAGAGCCTCTCCCCCTTTAGTTAATTACTATAAAAAACTTATTTCAATTATGAAAACAAAATCGACTTTTGCCGTATTGGCACTTGCATCAACAATGATTTTTGGCAGCTGTGCCGAGCAAGCCGTAAAACCAACAGAGGTGGTTATCTCCGAGGGTTTTAGATTCAACGAAAGTGTATGCCCTTATGATGGAGGTATCTTAGTTGCTAACTTTGGTAACAAAGGTGAAACCTATAATGGTCAAAACAACGATGGCCTTGGCTACATCTCTATGTTTAAAGATGGAGAGCTATCGACCTTTATTCCAAGCGATGGTTATCTATCAGCCCCTAAAGGAATGTTGGTTAAGGATGGTTACCTACTAATATGTGATGTCAATAAACTTGTTGCCTACAATCTTAACGAGCTTAGTGCTGCGCCTCAGGTTCTAAAGTTTCCAGAGAGCGAAGTGGTGCTAAACGATATAACATCAAACGGAAATACAATTTATGTTTCTGTTAGTAGTTCGGGCAAGATATTCACCCTAGATGGTTCTGACTTGGCTAACCTTGCCTCTATTGAGCCTCAGCTTTGGTGTAATATTGACGGTGCCAACGGTGTTCTAATTCACAACTCAGTATTGTATGGATGTGCTTTTGCTCAGACCGATGTTCTAGGACCAGAGAATATCGTTTACAAGATTACTGATTTGAACAACCCTGTGCCAGAGAAATTGATAGATATACCTAATAAATGGGATGGTGTCGCCATATCAGAAGACGGAAAGACCCTATATGCTGGTTGCTGGGTGCCACCAAGCATCTATGCTCTAGATCTTGAAACAGGCGTAGCAACACTTCTTGATTTGGATTACGAGCTTGAGACTCCTGCTGACTTTGCACTCTTCGGAGGCAAGCTATATGTCCCAGATCTTGCAGCTAGCACATTGCTAATTAAGGATTTGTAGCATCATAATTAGCAGTTAAATTTTACGGCGCAGAAGCACTTGAAAGAAAGTCTTCTGCGTCGTATTTATTTTTAAGAGTTATTGATAGCGATGTACTTATTGCTTTTGTCTTGTATTTGGTTACTTTTGTGAGATTTTTAATACTAATCCAATAATTACCTCACTATTATATTATGCAACACTTAACAAAAAGAGTCTTAGCTTACGCCTCGTTAGTCAAATTTAGCCACTCGGTTTTTGCTATGCCCTTTGCTCTTGTAGGATTCACTTATGCCTATGCAAGCCTCGATATACCCTTTGATGGCCTGCTACTTATAAAGGTTGTTGCCTGCATGATTTTTGCGCGCAACACCGCCATGGCCTTCAACAGATATGCCGACCGAAAGATTGATGCTATGAATCAGAGAACGAGTATGCGTGAGATTCCTGCGGGCAAGATATCTGCACGTGCTGCTCTTGTGTTCTGCATGGTTAATATCTTGCTGTTTATTGGCACCTGCGCCTTAATCAATCCTTTGTGTCTGTATCTTTCGCCCGGAGCTCTGTTTGTAGTTCTGATATATAGCTATGCAAAACGCTTTACAGCCCTGTGTCATATAATCCTTGGGCTTTCCCTTGCCATAGCACCCGTTGGCGCATATATAGCCGTTGCAGGCAAGTTCGCACCGCTGCCTATGGTGTTGTCTGTTCTTGTGATAACATGGGTGTCGGGATTCGACATTATCTATGCTCTGCAAGATGCCGAGTTTGACAGCGAGCATAAATTAAATTCTATACCTTCAAAGTTAGGTCTTAAGAACTCCTTAATTGTGAGTAGCTTACTTCATGTTGTAAGCATTGCTGTTGTTTTAGTTATTGCTTTTATGATAGATGCAGGTATACTGTACTACATAGGTGCCGCCATCTTTTCGCTGCTTATGGTGTATCAACATTCTATTGTTAAGGCCAATGACCTATCTCGTGTGACACTTGCCTTTGGCACAGTGAATGGCGTTGCTAGTGTTATCTATGGCATATTTACCATAGCAGATTTGCTGATATAAAGAGGATGACTAATAAGCACTCATCTGCTGCCTTACTAGATACAAAGAAGGGAATGACCAACAAGTAATGCTATGGTCATTCCCCTATAAAAATATCTTAAAGCAAGAATCTATTGTAGTCCTGCTTGACGTTTTGCATCCATGATAATGGTAAAGGCGCGGTGAATATCATCATCGCCCAAAACCACAGTAAACTCATTTGTTGTACTGATAACCTCAGAGATGTTGATGTTGTCCCATGCAAGCTCCTTGAATATATAGTAATATACACCTGGGCAGATAGTATTCTCTGAAGGCAACTTCACGGTTATAGACGACAAGTCATGAGTAAGAGTCAACAGAGCCTCCTCCTTGAATATGTCCTCCACGATGTGAATGATAGAGTTGCTTACAACAAGAGTTGTTTCGTGTATACCTTGAGAGAAAGTACAGAACACGTCTTTCATTGTTTGTATCTTGTCCAAAAGGATAGATTGTTTCTCGTATAGTGTTGGTGAGTTCACAAAGGTGAAGTCGGCAAGGTTAGAACGCACGATTACATCTCCGATATGCTCGATGACCTTTTTGAACTTCATTGCAGACATAAGCTCTAGACGAGGCACTAACCTGTTGAGAGCCATTATCACTGCGCTATCATTAACTTCTTTACCTACTTTCTTTTCGATCTCAGGTTTGAGTTTACGAGCAAGGGCCGACAGATTGATAAGTCCATCAACTAGGGCACCTTCGAGGAAGGGTTTCTTCTTTATTACTTCTTCAACAGCGTTTGGAATTGTGAGCATTGTCGTTTATTATTAATGTATAAAATTGTACTACTTCTTATGTTGTTGCAAAAAAAATAAAAATATAGCAGAAAAACAAACAAAGTATAATACTTTTGTGACAGAAGCGCTATTTTTGTGCGATTTTAAATGATTCAGTGAATAATTTATGATAAAAGTATTAAAATTCGGAGGAACATCCGTAGGCTCGGCCACAAACATGAGACAGGTGGCTGAAGTGATAATGGGCGAAGGCTCAAACATCACAGTACTCTCAGCAATGTCTGGAACAACTGACGCTCTGGTCAAAATATCAGCTCTAGCAACCAACAACCAAAAGGACGAAATTCCAGCGGTTGTGGATATGCTAAGACAGAAATATTCTACTTGCATCAGCGAACTACTTAAAGACGGTAGCGCGGCAATGCAGAAACTAGAGCAGACGTTATCTATTATAGAAGCTCAAGTTAGTGATTACAAAGAAAGCTACTCGGACAGAGTAATTCTTTCTCAGGGAGAGCTTCTTACATCTGCAATCTTCACCATGTACCTATGCGAGATGGGTGTTAAGACAGAACTTCTGAACGCTCCAAGTTTTATGCATATGGACTCTGAGAGCCGTGTTGACGTTAAGGCCCTAGAAGTGTCTCTTGCAGGTTTGGACATGAGCGGACAAACTAAGTATGTGACTCAAGGATTCATTGCCACAAACTGCCAAGATGAGATTGACAACCTAGGCCGTGGTGGTAGTGATTATAGTGCTGCTTTGATTGGTGCTGCCGTAAAAGCAAACGAGGTTCAGATATGGACAGACATCGACGGCATGCACAACAACGACCCACGTTATGTCGAGGGCACCTACCCTATACGCAATATCAGCTTTGACGAGGCGGCAGAGTTGGCTTACTTTGGAGCTAAGATTCTTCATCCTGCAACTATACAGCCATGTAAAGACCTTAACATCCCTGTGTACCTTAAAAACACTATGGACCCTAAGGCTGAGGGCACATGTATCTCTTTTGTCGAGAACCAAGAGCAGGACTTCCATGCTGTGGCGGCCAAAGACGGCATCACCGTTATCCGCATCTACTCGGCACGCATGCTTATGGCTTATGGTTTCTTGAGAAAGGTGTTCGAGATTTTCGAGCAACACAAGACTCCTATCGATATGATTACAACTTCCGAGGTTGCCGTGTCGCTTACCGTAGACAACGACACTCATGTTGACGAGATTGTCGAGGAGCTTAAGGCATTAGGCAAGGTTGAGATTGAGCGCGACAATACGATAGTATGTATCGTTGGCAGACTAGACCACGACCGTGTGGGGTTGGCCTCTAAAGTGTTTGAGTCATTGAATGACATTTCTGTGAAGATGATTTCTTATGGTGCTAGCCATCGCTCACTAGCTCTACTTATCAGCAAAGAACATAAAATCGAAACCCTACGTTCACTCAACAAACACCTATTCTAGTATGAGCGCGAAAGATATGCTTGGCGAGTTCAAAAACCTGCCTACACCTTTTTATTATTACGATTTAGAGTTGCTTCGTGCCACGCTTGATGCTGTGAAACAAGGAGCTTCTAAATATAATTATAAGGTGCATTATGCAATAAAGGCTAATTTTGATCAGCGCGTACTAGAGGAAATATCATGTGCTGGATTCGGTGCCGACTGTGTAAGTGGCAACGAGATTAAGCACGCTATAAAATGTGGCTTTGCTCCGTCAGAGGTTGTTTTTGCAGGCGTTGGAAAGAGCGATTTGGAAATACACTATGCTCTTGAGCAGAAGATATTTTCTTTTAACTGCGAGTCGCTACAAGAACTTGAGGTTATAAATCATATTGCATCACAGAAGGCTTGCGTGGCAAACATAGCCCTTAGGATTAACCCAGATATAGATCCTAAGACTCATGCACACATATCTACGGGTAAGGCAGACAACAAATTCGGCATATCATACACCGAGGTTGATCAGGCCATAGCAAAGTTAGATTCTTTGAGCAACATCAATATCGTGGGGCTTCACTTTCATGTAGGCTCTCAGATACGTGATATGAGTGTTTTCGAAAAGTTGTGCTTGCGTATCAACCAAATCAAAGGTTGGTTTACCGAGCGTGGCATAGAGATAAAACATATCAACATGGGCGGCGGCCTAGGTATAGACTATGACAATCCTGACGCGGAGCCTATTCCTGACTTCGCTGCTCTATTCGATGTGGTGAATCAAAACCTAGAGGTAGAGGATGGCCAGACCGTGCATTTTGAGCTTGGACGTTCTATTGTTGGCCAGTGTGGCGAGCTTATAACGCGTGTGCTATATAATAAGACTACCGCATCGGGCAAGAATATTGTTATTGTTGATGCTGGCATGACAGACCTGTTGCGCCCAGCACTTTATGGCGCAAAACATAAAGTCGAGAACTTGAGTTCTGAAGCAGAGAGCAAGGTTTATACTGTTGTTGGTCCTATATGTGAATCATCTGATACCTTTGCCAAAGATGTAGAGCTTCCAGAGACTTCTAGGGGCGATATAATCACTATTCGCAGCGCAGGAGCATACGGCATGGCCATGGCTTCAAACTATAATTTGCGAGATTTACCTAAATCTGTTTACTCTTTGTAGGCTGAGTGTGTAATATTCTGCAAAGTTTTTTGTAACTTTGAGCGCATTTTCGGATGTCGTTCAAAGTTTTTTTATTTTTAGCGATATCCAACAGCATGAAATACAGATTATAATAAATACACATAGATATGAAAATTTCGTTAAACTGGCTTAAAGAATATATCAAAACAGATCTTTCTGCCGAACGTATATCACAGATTCTTACTGACATAGGTCTTGAGGTCGAGGGCTTTGAGACAATAGAAAGTATTCGCGGAGGACTTGAGGGTGTTGTTATCGGACACGTTCTAACTAAAGAGAAACACCCAGATGCCGACAAGCTAAATGTTACTACGGTAGATGTTGGCGCGGGCGAGCCTCTTCAGATTGTTTGTGGCGCACCTAACGTTGATGCAGGACAGAAAGTTGTTGTTGCAACAATAGGCTGCACGCTATACCCTACTGGCGAGCAGGAAGGATTTAAAATCAAGAAAAGTAAGATTCGTGGCATCGAGTCTTTTGGTATGATATGCGCCGAAGACGAGATTGGCCTAGGAGCTAGCCATGCAGGTATCATGGTTTTGGACGATAGCGCACAAGTGGGTATGCCAGCCAAGCAACACTTCAACCTTCAGGACGACGCGTTGCTAGAGATTGGACTTACTCCTAACCGCATTGATGCTGCATCTCACTATGGTGTTGCTCGCGACTTAGCGGCCTACCTTAACTACATGAACATGGAGCATGAGTTGGTTTTGCCAGAGCTTACAAGCCTAGACAATCCTACTGTTGAACCTATCAAGATAGATGTAAATAACACCGAGGCTGCACCAAAATACATGGGTATCACTATCCGTGGCGTTAAGGTTGCTCCATCACCAGAGTGGCTTCAGGGTAGACTACGCTCGATAGGTCTAAACCCTATAAATAACATTGTCGACATCACTAACTTCATCCTTTTTGAACTTGGACAGCCTTTGCATGCTTTCGATGCCGCAAAGATTGAAGGAGATAAGATTGTTGTTCGCACGTGCGATGATGGTGCCAACTTTGTTACTTTGGACGGTGTAGAGCGCAAGCTTAGCGACAAAGACCTTATGATATGCAACGCTTCTAAAGCTATGTGTATCGCAGGTGTGTTTGGTGGACTAGAGTCTGGCGTAACCGAGCAGACAACAGATATTTTCATCGAGAGTGCTTACTTCAACCCAGTGTGGGTACGTAAGACTGCTAAACGCCACGGCCTTAGCACTGACGCCTCTTTCCGTTATGAGCGCGGTATAGACCCAAACATAACAGCTTACGCGCTTAAGCGTGCTGCCGAGCTTGTTCTTAGCATTGCTGGTGGCGAGTACTCTACTATCGAGACTGGCAGCTGCACAGAGTTTGCTCCTTTCGAGTTCGACTTCTCTATATCTAGAGCACAGCGACTCATTGGTAAGGAGATAGCTCCAGAAGACATAAAAGCTATTATCAAATCACTAGAGATAGAAATCAAAGAGGATAGCGACGACGTACTTAAGGTTGCTGTTCCTCAGTACCGTGTTGATGTGAGACGCGAGGCCGACCTTGTCGAGGACGTGCTACGTATCTATGGCTACAACAATATAGAGATACCTCAACATGTAAACTCTACTTTGTCTTATGCTCCAAATCCAGACAAAGACAAAATACAAAACATAATCTCTAACTTGCTTACAAACAATGGCTTCAATGAGATTATGAGCAACTCGCTTACCAAGGCAAGCTACTACGAGGGCCTAGAGTCTTACAAAGCAGACAACAGCGTTAAGATACTTAATCCACTTAGCAACGAGCTTAACGTTATGCGTCAGACCCTACTGTTCAACACATTGGAAGCTGTTGCACTAAACGCTAGTCACCGTAATGCAAACCTTAAAATTTATGAGTTTGGTAACTGCTATAACTACAACAGCTCTAAGGTTGAACTTGGCGGACTTAAGCCATACAGCCAGCAGGCGCGCTTGTCTATTGCCATCACAGGTGATAGCGGTCGCACATCATGGAACTCAAAGGCTCAGCGTAGCGACTTCTTTACACTTAAAGGCGCAGCCGAGAAAGTACTTGCTCGCTTTGGTGTAGACCTTATGACAGCTGTCTGCACTCCACTAGAGAGTGACCTTTATAGCGAAGCTGTTAGCTTCAAGGTTCATGGTAAGCAGCTATTCGAGATGGGTGTTGTCGCTAAGAAGATGCGCAATATGTTCGACATTAAGGCTGATGTTTATTTCCTTGAGATGAACTTCGATGCCATGCTTAACTTGAGCAAGAGCAATAAAGTTGCAGTTAAGGAGCTTCCGAAATATCCAGACGTGAGACGCGATTTGGCTATGTTGGTAGATAAGAGCGTTGACTTTGCTAAACTTCGTTCTGTGGCCTTTGCAACAGAGAAGAAGCTACTTAAAAGTGTATCGCTGTTCGATGTTTATGAGGGAGACAAACTACCAGAGGGTAAGAAGTCTTATGCTCTGAACTTTGTTTTGGCCGACAGCACAAAAACGCTTACCGACAACGACATTGACAAAACAATGAAATCACTTATCGCTCAGTTTGAACGTCAGACTGGTGCTCAAATACGTAGTTAATAAACCCACATTATAATGCAGGAAAAAATATTAATCTTAGATTTTGGGTCTCAATATACTCAGCTTATAGCTCGCAGAGTGCGTGAGCTAAATGTATATTGTGAGATACACCCTTTTAATCACTATCCAGAGATCGACTCGTCGGTTAAAGGTGTTATCCTTTCTGGTAGCCCTTGCTCTGTGCGTGATGAAAATGCACCTCAGATAGACCTTAGCCAGATTAAAGGCACGTTGCCTTTGCTAGGTGTTTGCTATGGTGCTCAGTACCTAGCCCACAACTTTGGAGGCGAGGTTAAGGCATCTTCAACACGTGAGTATGGACGTGCCATGCTATCTAAAGTTGAAGCCGACAATATCCTTATAGCTTCTTTGTCTGAGCAGTCTCAGGTATGGATGTCTCATGGAGATACGATAGTTAGCATTCCTGATAGCTACAAGATTATTGCTAGTACCGAGAGTGTTCCTGTTGCAGCCTACAAGATTGAGGGCGAGCAAACATGGGGCATACAGTTTCACCCAGAGGTGTATCACTCTAGCGAGGGTACTCAACTACTAAGCAACTTTGTGTGTGGCGTGTGTGGTTGTGTTCAAGATTGGACGCCTGCCTCGTTTGTTGAAACTACGGTTAACTCTCTTCGCGAGCAGCTTAAGGATGACAAGGTTGTTCTTGGTCTTTCGGGTGGTGTTGACTCTTCTGTTGCAGCCGAGTTGTTGCATAAGGCAATAGGCAAGAACCTAATTTGTATCTTTGTTGATATGGGTCTTTTGCGCAAGAATGAATTTGAAGATGTATTGATGTCTTATGAGTCTATGGGACTTAACGTTATAGGTGTTCGTGCCGCAGATAAGTTCTTGGGCGATTTGAAAGGAGTAACAGACCCTGAACTAAAACGCAAGAGCATAGGCAAGAACTTTATCGAGGTCTTTGACGAGGAGGCTCAGAAGCTTACCGATGTACGCTGGCTTGCACAGGGCACTATCTACCCTGACGTTATTGAGTCTTTGTCTGTTAATGGCCCTTCGGCAACCATCAAATCTCACCACAACGTAGGAGGATTGCCAGAGAAGATGAACCTTAAGATAGTAGAGCCACTACGCCTACTATTCAAAGATGAGGTTCGTCGTGTTGGTCGCCAGATGGAGCTTCCAGAGAACATACTTAACCGTCACCCTTTCCCAGGCCCAGGTCTAGGAATCCGTATCTTGGGTGAGGTTACAGCCGAGAAAGTGGCTATCTTGCAAGATGCCGACAAGATATTTATTGATTCACTAAAAGAATCAGGCCTTTATGACGATGTATGGCAGGCAGGCGTAATGTTGCTTCCTGTGCAGTCTGTTGGTGTTATGGGCGATGAGCGCACTTACGAGAGCTGCGTTGCTCTTCGTGCAGTGACCTCTACCGATGGTATGACAGCCGACTGGGTTCATTTGCCATACGAGTTCTTGGCTAAGGTCTCTAACGAGATAATTAACAAGGTCAGGGGAATCAACCGCGTAGTCTACGATATAAGTTCTAAACCACCAGCAACTATCGAGTGGGAATAACAAAAACTAATGTAGCCTAAGGGACGCAAATATTAATTGTCCTTTAGGCTACGTGGTTTTTTATGTGAATTTATCAATCAACAACAATACCAAGTGAACAAAACATTTGCAATAGACAACAAGCTTGCCACAGAGAAAATCTCTAAGCTGTTGTTAATGTACTCCATACCTTCGGTCATAGGTATGGTTGCTACATCTATATATAATATCGTCGACCGTATCTTCATTGGACAGGGTGTTGGAGCCATGGCCATTTCTGGCCTTACGCTGACCTTCCCGCTGATGAATATCATAACAGCCATAGGTACGTTGATAGGTGTTGGAGCTGCCTCGCGATTGTCCATAGTGCTAGGCATGAATGACATTAAGTGGGCGCGCAACATCACGGCTCATACTCTGATGCTCACATTCTTTATGTCTGCTGTTACGGTTACGGGAATGATGTTATTTCTAGAGGACATACTCTTGCTCTTTGGAGGTAGCGAGCAAACCATCCCCTATGCCATGCGCTATTTGCATATAGTGCTTCCGGGTAGTGTGTTCACCAACCTTTGTTATAGCTTTAGTAATATGATGCGTGCCTCGGGCAACCCACGCAAGGCCATGTATGCCATATTGCTTGGTGTGTCTATAAATATTATCTTGGACCCTATATTTATCTTTGTCTTTGACATGGGTATTCGAGGTGCTGCCATAGCCACTGTAATCTCTATGTTTATCGGCGGAGTCTTTGCAATATCTCATTTTATGAATCCTAAGCAGGTTGTGCGATTCACAGCCAAGAGCTTTGCCATTAAGAAGTATATCATATTCAATATCTTGTCTATTGGTGCAGCTCCCTTTATTGTGAATCTTGCAAGTGCTGGTGTTGCAGGCGTTATTAATATGCAACTCATGAAACATGGAGGCGATTTATCTGTTGGTGCCTTTGGCATTATCAACTCTTACCTATTTATCATAGTGATGTCTGTTGTGGGTGTTGCTAATGGCATGCAGCCTATCGTTGGTTTCAACTTTGGTGCGGGTCTTAACCACCGTGTTATTGATGCGTTTAAGTTAACGGTTAGGGTTAGTACAGTGATAGTTTCCATTGGGTTCATTTTGTGTCAGCTATGCCCAAGGCTACTTTCTCAAGGCTTTACTTCTGATGCCGAGCTGTTGGACATCACCACACAAGGCCTACGAATTGCTACATTGGTTTTTCCAATAATAGGTTTTCAGGTAGTTTCGGGTGTGTTCTTTCAGGCTATTAGTCGTGCTAAGCAGGCTATCTTCATTAGTCTTACGCGTCAGATACTTTTCCTTATACCGTGTATATTGGTTTTGTCTCATTACTTTGGCATTATAGGTATTTGGGCTTCGATAGCAGCATCTGATTTATTATCTAGTTTGGTGACATATATTGTGCTTAGAAAAGAGCTTGTAAAGCTCAAAAGCTAGTTTCTAGATGAACTTATATTAGGCTAACAATCGAGAGGTTGTTAGCCTTTCTTGTTTTTGTTGGTATGTTTTTTGTTTTTAGAGCAGGCAAAAACATATTATATATGAAACACTACTTTCTAGCAATAGTGCTACTGTCTTTTTGTAGCTGCCACAAAAAGACCCAACAAGCCATGCCGCCTATGGAGATAGAGGTCTTAAAGGTCGAGGCACTGAACCTACCCAAGAGCATGGATTTTATAGGTCAGGTATATAGCAACTATGACATTTCTGTTCAACCACGCATAAGTGGTTTTCTTGTGTCGTCACACTACTCTAACGGAATGTTGGTGAAAAAGGGGCAGTTAATATATCAGATAGACCCACGTCAACTAACAACCGAGCTTACGCAAGCACAGGCGCAGAAATTTTCTACCGAGGCCAAGCTTGTAGAAGCACGAAACAACTATAAACGAGCTGTGCCACTAGCAGAGATTAATGCTCTGAGCCAGCTTAATCTGGATCAATATCGTGCTGAGTTTCTGTCGGCCGAGGCAGCCGACAAAGCAGCCATGGCGGCACTACACAATGCAAAGTTAAACCTTGGCTATACAAAGATTTACTCGCCCATAGATGGCATTATCGCTGAGTCGGTAACGGCCATAGGCGACTATGTTGGTAGTGGCAGCCAGTTTCCTGTGCTCACAAAAATATCTAGCGTCGATACTATAACTTGCCAACTACCCATGCCCGTAACCGATTATCTTGCATATCGCACACGGGCAGGCATATCAAGCCCTACCTTTGATAATGACTCGTTGCTATCGAATATTGTTCTAACGCTATCTGATGGTTCGCAGTATGATAAGCAAGGATTCTACATGTACACTAAGAAGGATGTTGGGCAGGACATGGGAGTTATAATCTTTGTTGTGGGCTTCGAGAACTTTGATTCTCAACTCAAGATTGGCCAGTATGCCAAGGTTACAGCCGACATAGGCAAGGATCAAAAAGTGATTGTTGTGCCTCAAAAGGCTGTCAATCAGACCCAAGGCATTAATAATGTTATGATCCTAAAAGCTGATAGCACAGCAGAATATAAGCGCGTAACTTTGGGCGAAACCCGAGGCAATATGTGGGTTATAAATAGCGGCATAGAACAAGGTGACAACGTGCTTCTTGAGGGCAGTCTCAAGGTCAAGGATGGCATGAAGATAGTACCCAAGTTTGTCTCTATGCAGAGTTTTACTCAAGATACTATTAACTAATAAAAGCATTTAGAGATGGAGAAATTTTTCGTTCGCCGCCCGATATTTGCGATAGTAATATCCATAGTTATAGTTCTTTTGGGAGTGTTGTCTATTCAAGGGCTTCCTGTCGAGCAGTACCCTAATATCACACCACCAGTGGTTCAGGTTACAGCCACCTATCAGGGTGCCGATGCACTAGCGGTAGATGAATCTGTGGCAACTCCCATTGCTCAAAGCCTTATGGGTGTTAGCGATATGTCCTATATTCAATCTACAAGTTCAAACTCTGGCACCATGTCGATGATGATACTCTTCGATTTGGGTTCGGACCCAGACATGGATGCTATATTCTCTCAAAATAAGATTGCTACCGCATCGGGCAAGCTGCCATCAAGTGTGGTTACTCAAGGTGTGGTAACCGAGAAGGTGTCAACTAACTTCCTTCTGGTATATTCGCTATATTCGCCAGATGGACGCTACGACAATACTTTTCTTTCTAACTACGCCTCCATAAATATTCAGGACGAGCTGCTTAAAATTAACGGTGTTGGCAAGGTCGAAATCATGGGTGCTGGCGACTACTCTATGCGTATATGGGTCAAGCCCGATAAGCTCAACTATTATAATGTAACTGTTAGTGATATACGCGAGGCCCTGAATTCTCAAAGTGGCGTCTTCCCTGCGGGCAGTCTAGGCGCAGAACCTACCTCGTCGCCCGTAGATTTTACTTATACAGTCAGAATGCCCGACCAAATAGATAGACCAGAACAGTATGCTGATATTGCCGTTAAGACTCTATCCGATGGCTCGCAGGTGCTACTAAAAGATGTTGCCGAGGTTGAACTAGGAACATTGACATACAATGTAACCTCGTCATATAACAATCTTCCGGGGGCCATGTTGGTTGTATATCAAACTCCAGGTAGCAATGCCGTGGAGGTGGGTGGCAATGTTGCCACCAAGATGCAGGAGCTATCAGAAAAGTTTGAGAGCGGCATAGAGTACGCTACCATAGTAGATGCCACGACCTCTATTGATGCAGGCATAAAAGAGATTGCGCTCACCCTGCTTATGGCAATGATGCTCGTTATCTTTGTAATATACTTGTTTCTCCAAGATGTTAGGGCGACCATAATCCCTTTGATAGCCATACCTGTATCTCTTATCGGAGCCTTTATGTTGTTCCCTCTGTTTGGATTTACGGTTAATATAATTTCGCTTTTGGGTCTGGTTCTGGCCATAGGTCTTGTGGTCGACGATGCCATTGTCGTGGTCGAGGCTGTGCAGGTCAATATCGAAAAAGGCATGAGTGCCATAGATGCCACGCTTACAGCTATGAAAACCGTGTCGGCACCTATTATCGCCACCACAGTGGTGTTGGTAGCTGTGTTCTTACCCGTGTCTTTTATCGGCGGAGTGGCAGGCAAGCTATATCAGCAGTTCTCGGTTACCATAGTATTGTCGGTTGTAATATCGTCTTTTAACGCGCTGACGCTATCCCCTGCCCTTTGTTCCATGATATTAAGGCGTAAGGAACCAGCGACAAAAGGTTTCTTTGGTTGGTTCAATAGATGGTTTTCGCATAGGCTCGATGGTTATACCAAGACTACTACTGTGCTAGGTAATCATGCCTCACGCTCGCTGGTGTTCTTGGCTATTATTGCTGTTGCCATATTCTTCATGTTTAAGAGTTTGCCAGCAGGCTTCTTGCCCGACGAAGACCAAGGATATGTAATGGTTACCGTGGCTCTGCCCGATGCATCATCACTCAGTCGCACAAACGATGTGGTAATGACTCTTAGCGATCGAATCAAAAAGATAGACGCTGTTGAAGATGTGTCTGGTGCTGCTGGCTTTGATATGATAACTGGTATTGCGGCTACCAACAAGGCTGTGATATTTGTAAAGCTCAAGGATTTCAGTGAGCGCAATATGAGTTCGTTTGAAGTAGCCGATATGATAAATGCCAGCTCCTATATGGGTGTTCCGCAGGCTCAGGTATATGCCTTTGGTCCACCTTCTATACCCGGTCTTGGCGTTGTGTCGGGCATATCAATGCTTATTCAGGACCGTGGCGGCAATGATATAAGCTACCTATCAGAGCACACCTTTAACTTTATAGATAGTGCTTCGCGAATGCCTAACTTTGCAAATGTATCTACACAGTTCAATGATGGTGTACCTCAACGGCATCTGGTCATTAATCGTGACTACGCCCTACGCCAAGGAGTGTCGATAGAGCAGCTAAATGATATTATAAACACCTACTTAGGAGGCAGCTATGTAAATAACTTCAATCGCTTTGGCAAACTGTATCAAACATATATTCAGGCTCAAAGCAGTTATCGACGTAGTAAGGAGGATTTGTCCAACTACTATGTCACCAACTCATCGGGAGAGAGCGTGCCTATTTCGGCCTTTGTATCTGTTAAGGATACCGTGGGCGTAGAGTATGTCACCCAATTCAATATGTACCCTAGTATTCCATTGACCATCATCCCAGCCAAGGGCTACTCTTCGAGTCAGGGCATGGCAACTTTGGAGCAACTAGCAGACGACATTTTGCCCGATGATATGGGTATTGCTTGGAGCGGAGTTTCTTATCAAGAGCAAAGTGATACTTCTAGCGGAGGGCTAATATACCTCTATGCCATAGTATTTGTATTTTTGGTGCTTGCAGCTCTGTACGACAGTTGGGCATTACCTTTCAATATTCTACTTGGTGTGCCGCTAGCCATCTTTGGTGCTTTGTGCTTTGTGCTGGCAGCCCACTACTTCATAGATTCTAGTTATGTGGACAACTTCTTCTTCCAGATATCTATCATCATGCTTATAGGTCTATCGGCCAAAAATGCCATCCTTGTTGTTGAGTATGCCGACAAGCTGTTTTATGAAGACAAGGTATCTCTGAGTAAGGCTGCAATAGAGGCCGCCAAGTTGAGACTAAGACCAATTATGATGACAGCTTTCTCGTTTATATTTGGAATCTTGCCTCTGGTTTATGCCTCTGGAGTCTACTCTGCTGCACGCAACATCATGGGTGTTGCACTTGTTGGAGGTATGCTTATGGCCACTATTCTTGGTGTATTCATTTATCCTGTTCTCTACATTCTGATAGGCAATATAGCTCAATTTGAGAAACGCAGAGAACATAAACTTCAAAGACGAAATATATGAGAACTACATACATAGTGCTGGTTGTTGCCATAATGTTGATGTGTGGCTGTGGCTCAAATAGATTTAGCTCGCCAGATGTTGAATTGCCCGAAAGTTATATCTTTACTGGTAACATGGATACTTTGAGCGAGATGGTTAATATAAGTTGGTGGGAGGAGTTTCAGGACCCAACCCTGAATCACCTTATCCTAACTGCTCTTGTGAACAATAAAGATATTCTTGTGGCCCTATCATCTCTAGAGCAATCGCGACTAAATATAGGGGTGGCGCGCGCCTCGTTCCTGCCCGTATTGGACTTGGTACCTTCAGCAGGAGCTGTATATACAGAGAGTGATAAGATAATTCAGAAATATGGATTTGGTCCTAGTCTCTCGTGGGAGATAAGCCTCTTTGGTGAGATGAAGAACTCTACACGCGCCGCACGTGCCGCCTATCTATCGACAGAGCAGGCAGCAAAGGCGGTGATGTTGTCGGTAGCTGCTCAGACGGCAACCACATACTTTACTCTTATGGGCTATTGTGCAAGCCTAGAGATTGCCATACGTAGCTACCAACTACGCAAGGAGTCTTCAGATTTGATAGACTCACTGGTGCACTATGGCATGGGCTCTGAGCTTAACCTTGAGCAAGCACTATCTCTTACTGAGGCGGCAGCAGCAGATATTCCTCGCTACCAACGGGCCGTGACTCAAACCTCGCTAGCACTGAACGTGCTGCTGGGCGAGAATCCAACAAAGCCTTACGTTAATCAATATGGCCCTTATTCTTGGGGCGAAGATTGCTCCTATATTATACCTACGATTCCAATAGGGCTGCCTTCGTCTCTGCTCGAAAGAAGACCCGATATTATGGAAGCGTATTACAATATGGCTGAGGCATGGGCAAATGTCGGCGTGGCTAGAGCTGAGCGTTTTCCTAGCATAGCCCTAACCGTGGGTGGTGGACTAGGCTCCATGTTGCTCAAGAATCTTATCAGCAGCAAATCTCTGGTCTGGGATGCTTCGGCAATAATCACTCAGCCTATATTCTCGTTTGGGGCCAAGAAGAAGAACTTCGAGATTTATCGTGAGAAGTTTTACTCTTCGACCATCGACTATGAGCAGGCCATTATTACAGCTCTCTCTGAGGTAGAACAATCCCTAGTGGCAGTGTCTACTTACAAGACCCAGCTCGAAAAATATTCTAATCTTCTAGATGCAAATTATAAGACTCAGCAGATGACAGCCAGCCTACACAAAAATGGACTCTTGGGTTATTTGGATGTTATTGATGCTGAGCAGAAATGGTATGAATCGCAACTTCAATATGTGAATATCTTAAGCGAACAGTACATAAACTATGTCAATTTATATAAATCGCTAGGTGGGGGCTGGTAAAAAAAATGTTTAATTTATATATAGTGGATAAATTTTAGGAAAAAAATGATAAATTTGTGGTTTGAACAAGCAAACTATAAAAGCAAATGTGCGGAATTGTAGGATATATTGGTAAGCAAGACGCTTATCCCATACTTATAGAAGGTCTCAAGAAACTAGAATATAGAGGTTATGACAGTGCAGGTATTGCACTTATTGACTCGAGCGGTAGCCTTAATGTGTATAAGGCCAAGGGTAAGGTTGCAGACCTTGAAGCCGCTGTCGAGGGCAAGGATATTGAGGGCACCATAGGTGTTGCTCATACTCGCTGGGCTACCCATGGTGAGCCTAGCAACATCAATGCTCACCCTCACTACTCTGCTTCTGAGAATCTAGCAATCATACATAACGGTATTATCGAGAACTACTCGGTGCTGAAACAAATGCTATCTAATAATGGCTATACGTTTCGTGGAACCACAGACTCTGAGGTGTTAATTCACTTTATCGAGTATATCAAAGAGAGCCAAAAGCTAGACCTGCTTACTGCGGTTCAGTTTGCGCTGAATCAGGTTATCGGAGCCTATGCCATAGCCGTTATCGAGAAGAACAACCCAGATCGAATTATTGCAGCTCGTAAGAGTAGCCCTCTGGTTGTGGGTATGGGCGATGGCGAGTATTTCATAGCCTCAGGATC